>WQTY01000123.1 GCA_009786045.1 Pseudomonadota bacterium
CGCGGCTACCCCCTGTGCGGGGCCTCAATCGCCGGCCCCGCAACGCCCCGCTACCAAGCGATGCATTCCTACGGAATGCGGGCGATGAAACAGAAAATGCGCTATGCTTTGATGCCGGTGATGACGCGTGGCAGTCGGGCGTAATCTCGCAGGGTTTGGATGTGTGTGAATCCTGTTTGTTCGAAGAGGCGTTCGATGGCGTGGTTTTGAGTGGCGCCGATTTCGACCATGAGGGCGCCGCCCTGGGAGAGGCGCTCGAAAGCTTGTGGCAGTAAGCGGCGGTAGATGGCCAGTCCTTCGTCTTGTGCAACGAGGGCCAGGCGCGGCTCGTGGCGCAGATCAGGGGCCAGGTTTTCGTATTCGGATTCGGAAACGTAAGGTGGGTTAGAGACGACGAGGTCGATTGGGGTGTCTTCGTGATTGAGGAGATCTGCATGGACGAAGCGAATGCTGTCTAGCCCGAGGGTTCGGGCATTTTCTTTGGCGATTTCGAGGGCGGGCGCAGAGATGTCGACGGCCGTGATTTGGGCCTGGTGCTGGAGTTCTTTGGCAAGTGCCAGGGCGATGGCACCGGAGCCAGTGCCCACATCGACGATGCGGATGGTCTGGGTTGGGTGTGCGGATAGGTTCAGGGAGGAGGCTTGCTCGTTTTCAGGCGGCATGAGGGCGTCGTAGTAGGCTTTTCGGTGATCGATGGGTTCGTAGGTGAGAGTGGGTGAGGGACGAGTCTGAAAGACCGTGGACTTGTCAGCATTTATCCAGCGTTTGGCAAAGGCCAGTGCGGCTTCGACGAGGCATTCCGTGTCTGCGCGTGGAATGAGCACGTCGGGCGTGACTCGGAGGCTAAAGGACCAGAAGTCTTTTTTTCCAAGAAGATAGGCCATGGGCTGGCGTTCGCGGGTTCGGCGCAGGATGAGGGATTTAATTTCTGCCAGCTCGTTGGCTTGCAGCGGGCGCTGACCGTCAATGATGAGGTCGGTGCGGCTCAGGCCAAGGATGTGTCCGAGAATGAGATCTGCTTCGAGTTTTGGGGCTTCGATGCCGTGTTTGGCAAAGAAGTCGACGATCCAGGTGAGTGTGGTTTGAATCGTCCAGGTTTGGGGCTGTTGTGACATATAGCGTTTTAATGAAGTGAGATGCGCAAAGAGGCAGAGTTTTCATGCTCGCGAAGCGAGGAATATCGCCAATAGAGAATCGTTTTGCCCTTACCCACAAGCAATGCGCAGCATTGCAGGGGGTGTGGGGGAACGGGTTCCCCCACGAATAAAATGCTCTAATTGGGAGGATTTTCGGTGGGTCCGAGGCTGATGCCGACGTCGATGGGATTTTCGACTTGAGGGGCATTGCCTTTTTTGAGGATTCGAATGAGTTTTCCCTTGAGTGTCTGGCTGGTGGCACGTTCGATTTCTATCTCGACCCAATCGCCTGGCTGGGCATCACCCCCGGTGAATAGGGTGGTTTTGAAGTCAGGCGTGTTGCCGACGGCTTGTTCCGGGTGACGCCGCGAGAACCCTTCGACGATGACAGGCAGGCGTTTGCCGACGCATTGGGCGTAGACCTCTTTGGAGATGGTCTGTTGTATGGCGATGATCTCGGCGAGTCGTTTTTGCTTGATGTCGTTTGGGACATCGTCCGGCAGTGTGCGGGCGGCGATGGAGAGGGAGCGCTGCGAGTAGGCGAAGAGGAAGGCAAAGGCAAAGCGATGATCGAGGAGCGCCTGTTTGGTGCATTGATAGTCGTCTTCAGTTTCTCCGCAAAAACCAACGATGATATCTGTCGAGATGGCGATTTGGGGGCAGGCAGTGCGCAGCTTTTGGACGATGGTGCAATAGTCCTCGTAAGTATAGTTTCGGCGCATGGCACGAAGCTGGGCATCGCTGGCGGACTGGAGGGGCAGGTGTACGAACTTGGCGACTTTGGGTTCGCTGGCGATGACCTCAATGAGCTCGTCGCTGAAGCCCAGCGGATGCGGTGACGTAAAGCGGATCTGTTCGATGCCGTCTATTGCTGCAATGCGTCTGAGAAGCTCGGGAAAGTCGACCTCTTTGTCAACGTAGGAATTGACGGTTTGTCCGAGGAGTGTCACGACGCTGCAGCCCTGTTGCGCGAGCTCGCGGACTTCGGCCAGGATGTTTTCGGCTGGGATGTTGCGTTCAACGCCTCGAACGTAGGGGACGATGCAGTAGGCGCAGACGTAGTTGCAGCCGCGCTGAATGGTGACCCAGGCGGTGACGCCTCTGGGGCGGTGCGGCGTGCAACCGGCATAGAGTTCGGTGCGATCGAAGGCTGTCTGGATTTCTGCGTTTTTGCCGATGCTGCGTAAAATAGCCGGGAGTCGGCGATAATTGTCCGGCCCGACGACGAAATCGACGTATGGGATTTTCTTGACGATGTCGTGTCCGAGGTGTTTTGCCATGCAGCCGACGACGCCGATGAGGAGGTTGGGGTTTTGCTTTTTGAGCGGGACGAAGTTGGTGAGTCGCCCCATGATTCGTGCTTCTGCCTTCTCTCGTACAGCGCAGGTATTGAGAATGAGGATGTCTGCTTCTTCGAGGGTGTGGGCGGTTTCAAAGCCATCGGTACGCAAGATACCCTGGATGAGCTCGGAGTCGGCGGTGTTCATCTGGCAGCCGTAGGTTTCGATCAGTACCTTCATGGATGGCCTTATGTGCGATAGGAAGTTGGGGCTGAGGGAGGGCGGCATTTTGCACTATGGCGTTTTCAGGTTAAGTGACTACACCCACAAGCGATGCATAGCATCGCAGAGGGTGTGAGGGAACTCGTTCCTCCACGAAAAGAAAACTAAAAATGTTCTAATTGCGCTTTTTGACGGGGTAGGTTGCGTCTGGATCGACGGTATGGGCATACTCGCTTGACCAGTAATGATCGAAGCTTTGCCTGAGGTCACGGTTAAAGCGTTCTCCTCTGACGACGATGCCAACGTTTCGGGACGTATAGAAGTAATCGCCGGACCAGTTGCTGGTGCCTATCCAGGCAGCATTGTTGTCGATGACCATGAATTTGGAATGAATGACGCGTGAAAAGGGGACAAATCCAGAGGAATGCTCTGGGATGGTGACCATTTTTGCTTCGATGCTATCAATGCGCGCCAGCCGCTGCAGATCGCCAATGTGCTTAGGTCGCGTGGACCAGTCTGAAAAGAGGAGGCGCACCCTGACGCCGCGTCCGGCGGCACGAATGAGTGCTTCATCAAGATCAAAGAATGTTGTTTTGTCGTAGTTTTCGGTCGCATAGGTCATAAGCTGGAGGTCTACGGATTGTGTGGCATTGTCGATGAGCGACAGAATCATAGGCAAGTCCCAGAGTACGTCTTCGCAGGGGATGAGTCCTTTGGGGCTCAGCGCTGCGATGACTTCGATGGTCTCGCCGTGGTAGGCAGCGGCCACAGGTGCGGGGCAGTTTGTTTGGTTGATCTGTGGAATTTTGGTGGGATCTGCGGCCAGTTGCCAGTCGATTTCGAAAGTTTCGATCAGAGGGGTGACCAACTCGGGCACGGTCATGCGCACGCCCATTTCGGCGATTTCTTCCAGTGAGCGCCAATCAAAATTTTGCGAGCCAAGGTAAGCCGTTTTGCCATCGACGATGAAGTATTTGGCGTGCTGGACACCGCCAATGACTTGCCTGTAGTCGATGAAGCGCAGCTCAAGGTTTGGGAATGTTGCCAGGAGGGCCGGAAGTTCGGCATTGTCGTCTCTGTTCATTGAGGTATCGACGATGAAGCGAATTTTGACGCCTCGCTGGCCGGCTTCTTTAATGGCGTTGACCACTTTTTCGTGTGTCGTATTGGGTGCGGTGATAGCGTAATAATGAGAAAAATCGATGGTCTGCTGGGCGCTGCGAATGGCATTGAGCCAAACCTCCTCCACGTCTGTGATGTGGGGGTTGTCGAGTGTTGTCTCGCTTGGCCAGGATTCAAACAACATTATGGGATCCGTGTACAAAGACGCGGACGCAGCTGCCACAGCCTGTGCTTGCGAGTTGGGGCCATCTGAAGACGAGCTGTCCTTGGGAGATGGATGAGAACCGGCACAGCCCATGACGAAGAAAGCTGCGAGAGAAAATATCATTTGACGATTCATAACAACGCCTCATAAGTGATGCAAAACTGCGGGGTCGAACAGAATCCGTTCTCGATGCAAGTCGAGCGCTTCCTTCTATCGTATGGCGTAGTTTTGGTGTAGAAAAAACCGTCTTTCGTGCCGCACGGGACTTGTGCGGTGAGGGTGCGGTGCCAGTCAGGGAGAGATAATGCCTTCAACTCAGGAATTTGCAGACTATGTGGTCGCGCAAATGTCGCGTGCTGGCGGTATACGCCGGCGCATGATGTTTGGTGAGTATGCGGTTTATCGCCAGGATAAGGTGATTGGCCTTATCATAGATAACCAGCTATACGTCAAGCTGACCCCAGAGGGGCAGGCGCTGGTACCAGATGCGGCGCTGTTGCCGCCCTATCAGGGTGCTAAGCCACAAATGCGCATAGATGACATTGAGGATGAGGCAGTGATGATTGAGCTTGCACGGGTCACTTACGAGAGTTTGCCTGATCCGAAACCAAAAACAAAGCGCACAAAAGTGGCGAAACCGTGAGTCAGTGATGAGGAATTCGTCTTTTTCCCATGTTTTGGCAATGGTGGCCTTGTTGGTCATGGGATGTGTTGCGCTGCGTCCCGCAGCAGAACCGCAGGCCCAGACGGCTGTGGCTGAGGTGCATGCTCCGGGTTCGCCTGAGAATGGACCGTCATCCGGTGCCAAGCCTGCTTTTGTGCCTGCCGATCCATCTTCGGGAGAAGCATCAGCACATGTCGACAGAGGGGAGGATGACGAAGCCCGGCAGCAGGCGCGCCGTCAGGTTTTGCTGGAGGGCGCGGAAAGGGCGATTGCGGAAAAACGCTGGACGGAAGCTGTTCGCCTGTCGGCAGAGTGGGAGGCACTGAGCCCCAGCGACGATGCACGTGCGCTGGCGTTTTATGCGGCTTCACAGCTCTCGGCTGAGAGTTTGTCACAGGCTTTGCGAGAGGCGGATCCGGGGCTTTTGCTGCAAACAGCAGCACTGGCGCGGCAGCAGTGGCGCCTGTGCGTGCGGTCGGAGCAGCAAAACTGCGCTCCGGCAGATATCGACCGGGGGCTTGAGGCCATGCAGGCCCTGGGTTTAACGGCAGAAGCGAGACGCCTGCGAGAGGATTATTCTGTGCTCAGGGCTTCTTCTTCACGGCCTCTCGTTGCGGTGCTTCTGCCGCTGTCAGGACGAGACAGGCGCATTGGCCGGGCCATGCTGGGGGCCGTCCTTCAGGGGGCCGGGATTTTTCAGCTTCGCCCGCTGGCCTTTGACCTGCGTTTCTTCGATACGCAGTCCGATGCCGCAAAGATTCCCCAGATCATTGATGATGCCAAACGACAGGGCGCAAAACTCCTCCTCGGGCCCATTGATGTTCAGGAAAGTCTGGCTGCTTCTCAGCGGCTTGAAGCACGTGACCTCGTCATGGTGGGCTTCTCGATCAATGAGGCCTTTGTCGGCGAAAGGGCCTACCGCCTTTCTTACGATCTGACCCAGGAAGTGATGGTTTCCGCGCGGGCCATCATCTCCGAGAATGCTAAGAAAATTGTCGTCGTTGCCCCGGATACGCGGTACACTACGATGGTGGTTGATCGCCTTCGTCAGGCACTTGCCTTCGAGAAGGATGTCAATATCCAGCTTCAGACCTTCCCGGAAGGAAAGGTCGATTTGCGGGATGTTGCCAAGAGCGTTGCCAAAATTCGTCCTGATCTCGTTTTTCTGCCGACTTCTCCCGAGACATCAGAGCTCATTGCCAGTTTTCTTGCACAGGAGAACATGTGGTGCCGAACATCTTTCGCACCCACCCCTTCCAGAGATACCCGGCATTTTATGACCTGCCTCGGCACAGGCCTGTGGGGGCCGATTGCCCAGGGGCATCCTTTTAAGTTCATCGTGGGCGGTGTGTATCCTGATTATATTGATGCGACCCCAGACGTCAGCGAGGCCTTTGCGCACGAATTNCAGAATCTCTTTCATCGTTTGCCCGCCGTTCATGAGATCCTGCCCTACCAGGCGCTGACGATGCTCAGAACGCTCCGGCCCGAAGCGTTTGCTTCGTCAAAGGCGCTTATTGCAGCGCTTGAATCCGTTTTCCAGGGCCGCCAGTTTGTCCTTCAACCGAGCCTGCGGCAGATTACCAGAGATGCCTCCGTGCGTTATCAGTGGGGTGGGGCATCGCAAACACCGCCACCGCAGCGCACCCTTGTGACCCGGCCATGAAACGTTTCCTTCTCTCGATTTTCATCGTGCTGCTGGTGTGGCCAAAATCAGCCCTGGCACTTACGATTCAAGATGTCGAGGGAAAGGACGACGAGGCTTTGCAGGCCGAAAACTGGGAAACGCGCGATGTTAACATCAGGACGAGTTCCCTGAACTGCGGCCTGTGGGCCATTTTGATTTCGCCGTTTTGGCGCGGCTATGGGCACCACTGCATCGGAGATGATGCAAGCCACTACAAGCTCCTTGGCATGGAGGGTGCGTCCCTGGTTTTG
>WQTY01000124.1 GCA_009786045.1 Pseudomonadota bacterium
GCCGGCGATTGAGGCCCCGCACAGGGGGTAGACGCGTATCGGCCACGCCCCCTTTTAAAAGGGGGGTGCGGCCGATAGCGGCGCAGGGGGAGGCTTCCCCCTTACCCCAAAAAGACCAATATACGACTAATTCGTCCCGGAATAGCAGGCATAAAAATCGCCATTGGGTTTGACGACGACCAAGATGTTGTCATCTCGGTATTCGTCCCCCTGCGACTTGCCGTCATCGCCGGCGCTTGTGCTGAGAAGCTGCTTCTCTGGCACCATCGTTCGCAGACGTCCTACGATATTACCACTCGGAAGATAGGTTCCGGAATAGGCCATGCGCCCGCTGGAAATCAGGGCGCCGCGATCGGCAAACGCAATACCCTGCCAGATGGCGTCGAGGAATCCGGTCGAGGACGATGTTTCAGAGCCATGGTGGCAGACCTTGAGGAAATTGGTAACGATCATTTCCGGGGCTTTTTCTATGGCTTCCATTTCCTGCCTGGCTTCTGCATCCCCTGTAAAGAGGAAAGCGCGCCCCGCATAGCTGATGCGGAAAATCATCGATGCCGAATTCGGGTTGCTTCCAGGACTCTTGTTGCTCACCACATACTCTGCCGTCACGTTGGGACCAAAGAAGTCGGCGGGCATCACGGAAGACACCGAGAATTTTTCCTCGGCGGGCATATAGAGCCTGTCCGCACTTACCTTCGACTTGACCGCTGACAGCCACGATTTATAGGAAGCAGAAACATCCTGTGTCGTGTTCGGCTCCATGGGATCGATATAATTGAGCAGGCGGTAGCCGCCGCTATTCTCCGAAAAGATCCACGAAAATCCGCCAAAGTGATCGGAATGAGGGTGCGAGAGAAACACGGCATCAAATTGACTTCCCCGTGGAAAACCATTGAACTCAAGGTAGTCTGAAATGATGGGGCCTGCACTGGTTCGACCAAAAAATCCGCCATCGCCGCCATCGATCAGAACATTTTGCCCCGTGGGCGTCTGAATCCAGATCGCATCGCCCTGGCCAACGTCGATGACGTGGACGCGAAGCGTGTCCCGATCCGGGTTGCGCTGCGCTTCGGTGCAGCGTTGCCCCGCCA
The DNA here is from genome assembly GCA_009786045.1 of Pseudomonadota bacterium. Classification (GTDB taxonomy): domain Bacteria; phylum Myxococcota_A; class Bradymonadia; order UBA4248; family UBA4248; genus WQTY01. The sequence goes on from WQTY01000124.1 coordinate 1,092, forward strand.
GCACGGATATCAGAGAATCATCCCGTTCGGGAGGCACTCTCCGGCAATAGCGGCCCGCAAAGTTCCCCTCTCTGCACACAAACCTTTCTTCGGAAAGTTCTTCACCATCGGGATCCTCGGGAAACCAGCAATTCTGAGCCTCGGAGGCAGACACCGTGACATAACCTGCCCGGCAGTTTGGACCATCGCCGCCGCTTGAATCGACGTTCAGGCGCGCCACACACAGTGTGCCATCGGGCAATGTCTTGCACGTCTGACCACTCGGGCAGGTGCTGTAACTCAGCTTAAGGTAGCCCTCCGGACAACTGTCCCCCGACGATGGAGGTTTGGGATCTGACATTGACATATCAAGACACCCCAACGCGGCAATGCCAAAAAATCCGCCCAAAAGATACGCTCCAATGCCCTTCATCAAGTATCCTCCTACGATCCATTCCAGCGCAAAGCCGCCACTGCACTCTATAGGCATTTTTTGCCAGATTTGCCACTCTCTATTTTTCCCGGAATCCATGGCGCGCCCAAGATATTTAAACAATCAGAGGCCTTGTGCTAACTTTGTCCCGCAAGCGCAGCCACCCACTGATCTCGCGCCTGCACATCGCCCAGGCTCCATAAACTCTCATACTTCATACGGTTTACAACAATGCACTCGCTATCAACGACCCTTTACCGGCTCATGGCAGCGCTTCTTCTGGCAACACTGTCCCCTTCCCCCAGCACTGCGCATGCGCAAACGGCCGATGAGCAGCCAGCCGAAACGCCTGATGAACTGGAAAATGCCGATGCGCTCCTGCGCAGCATCCAGGCAGACACGGCACCAGATGGCAGCGAAGATTATGCCGAAATCCATCATATGCGCGTCCTGGAGAGAACTTTCCTTTCGGCAGACAGCCTTAACCCGCGCGATGCACTGCCGACGCTCCCCCACGGCGACCCCATGCAGCTCAGCCGGCAAGCCGCCATGCACCTTTTGGTCAATGCCAGCAATGCCGGCGAAAGCTCACCCGGCCTGCAGCGACAGTCCAGCCGGCTCATGGCCGACGCCCTGCAGCACGTTCAGACGATCCTCCACCCCAACCGGGGAAAAAAGCTTGACCTGCCTTTTGGGCTTGAATGTCTTGAGGAGTCCGCTGTCCAGGAGTACCTGGCACTCTATGCCGCCCCCAGTGCACGAACCATCAAGATCTGGCTCGTACGCGCCGGGCAGTGGCGACCCATGATCGAGAAAATCATGAAAGAAGAGGGGCTCCCGGAAGATCTCCTCTACCTGGCCATGATCGAAAGCGGCTTTAAAACGCGTGCCAAAAGCCCGGCTGCCGCCGCCGGCATGTGGCAATTCATCCCATCGACCGGTGCAGAAATGGGGCTTCGCATCGACCAATGGGTCGACGAGCGTTACGATCCCATCAAGTCCACCTATGCCGCCGCCCAGTACCTCAAAAGACAATTTGCGCGATACCAGTCATGGCCTCTGGCTATGGCCGCCTACAACGGCGGGCCGGGCACCGTAAACATCGCCATAGATCGCTACAACACAACGAATTACTTTAAGCTGGTCGAGTACGGCGCCATGTACGACGAAACGCGCCGATACGTCCCCAAAATCCTGGCAGCCGCCATCATCGGGAAAAACCCCGAAGCCTTCGGATTCGCAGGCCTCATCCACGATCCCCCCCTGGCTTTCGACACCGTGACTGTTCCCCCTGCCACCCCCCTCTCCGTCCTGGCCAAAGCCGCAGGCTGTGACCTGCAAACCCTTCAAACCCTCAACCCGGAGCTTCTCAGAGATCAAACGCCGCCCGATGGAAACTACCACCTGAGAATCCCGCTCGACGCCCACGACAGCTTCGTCAAAAACTTTGACAATCCCACAAAAAACTATCCCACCGACCAGGAAACGATCTCGCTCAGGTTCGGGCAAACCATCGAACATCTGGCCGACCAGATCGGCGTCCCCGTACGCGTCCTTCGAAGCCTCAATGGCCTCGGCGACAAAGATATCCCCGCCTACGGCACCGACATTGTCGTACCCAAAAACAGAAAACAGACCACACCAGAAACCAAATCCTCTCCCCTCATCGCCCTCACCCCGCCCGCCGACTTTAAGCTTCCCAACAAAAGGCGCGTCTTTTATCAGACGCAAAGATCCGACCGGCTCGAAGCCATTGCTCAGGCGCTCTCCGTCACCCCCACCGAGCTTGCCCTATGGAACGACCTCGATCTGTATGCCAGACTTCGCCCGGGCCTCGTCCTTCAGGCGTTCGTTGCCCCCAAAACCAACCTCGATCACATGGTCATCTATGAAGCCCAGGACGTCCAGCTCGTCGACAAAGGCTCCGCAGAACACAGAGCCCTTTTCGCACCGCGCGCCTCAACCCCTGCCACACGCTCCTCCAGCACCACCCAAAGATCTGCCCCCGCACCCAACAAAGACATCACACACACAGTCGTTAAGGGAGACTCCCTGTCGAAAATCGCAAAAAAATACGACGTCTCCGTCCAGGACATCCAAAAATGGAACAACCTCAAAGCAAACTCAGCCATCCGCACCGGACAGAAGCTTATTATTAAACGATAGGGCGTTTTTATGTGGGGGAGCCTGCTCCCCCACACCCCCTGCAATGCTGCGCATTGCTTGTGGGTGGTTATGTGTTTCGGTTCGAACAGACATGGGCAAAAACGTAGGGGCGACCCTTGCGGTCGCCCTCGTTGCCTGGTTCCCCAAACGATATGACACGTAGGGGCGAACTGTGTTCGCCCGCTGCCGATAACCGCCCCCCATCACCCTCCCTGCCCAAGTATAACCGCAATCCACCCGATGCCTGCCCATGCCCCAAGCGACGACCCAATGACTGCCAGCAAAGCAACGATCAGCGTCCGGGTAACGGGATTGCGGTAAAAATCCTTAATGCCATGCACATCTACCAACCTCTCACAATCGCTCACACTCGGCTTGCGAAGCCACGCCTCAAGCAGGCCAAGCACCATCCCTGCATTGATAAGTGGCCCACATATTGAAGTGATGGGAGATACAAATATCGACGCAAGCAACGTCAGCGGTTTTGCACCCGCCAGCAAGCAGAAAAACAGGCAAAATAAAGAGTTCGGCAAAACCCACGCCATAAGAATCGACTCAAGCGATCCAAACCCCTGCGTCGAAACGCCATAAATCATGCTTCCAAGGAGAAGGACCGGAAACAGCCATTTGAAGAGAGGCCAGAACATGCCTGGTTTGGGCAGCGTATCAAGCGCAGCAACATCAATGGGGGTATGAAAATAACGCTGCATCCCTGCGACATGGCCCGCCCCCACGACGGCAACCACATTTTTTCCGCCGCAGGCACGCATCTTTGCGACAAGATAGCGATCTCGCTCGTCGATCAGCGGCTCATGCACCTGGGGCAATTCCTTCGCAAAAGTATCCATCATCGCAGAAAGATTCGCCGCCTCCTTGAGCTTCTCGATCTCCTCGGTCGTCTCCAACTTCGACTTCTTATCTGACGAAATCAGCGATTCCATGATTGCGGACATGAGGTTTATCTTTGTCCAAAAGCCCAGGCCTCCCCATACGCGCTTGAGCGTCACATTGATGTTGCGGTCGATCATGGCGATCTCAGCCCCATTGGCCGAAGCCACCTGGGCCGCCTCCAGCAGCTCTGCCCCGGGCTTAACGCCAAGTTTCGCGCCAAGCTTGCGCTGATATGCCGACAGCGCAAGACTTGCCAGCAGATAGAGAAACTTCCCACGCCGGATGACCTGAAAAATGTCGAGCTTGCTCCAGCGATTCGCATCCAGGAAACTCTCGTAGCGTTCCTGACAAAGCTCAATGCAGACCACATCCGGCTTAACCGTCTCGATCAGAGAAGCCACCTCCTGGCGGCTGCGCTCACTCACATGTGCCGTGCCAATGATCCGATAGGTTCGGTCGCCATCCTCAATCACAACAACATGAGAGGGCATCTCTGATGATGACTCCGGCAACGTCTCTGCACCCTTCACATCGGGCACGGACGCTCCTGCCTCCCCCTCTGACCCCGTATCCTGGGAAGACGCCGAGAGCTCTTCATCATGCCCCGGTGATTCTTCAGCACCAACCCGAATTTCATTATCCATGCCTGTCTCCAGCAAAACACCCACATTCCGGCCACCACTCCGGCGACCGCCGCAGGGGGCGTAGAATAGGCATTTTGCACCCTACGTAAATGTTTTCTTTTTCACGGGGGGGAACTGCTCCCCCTTTAGAGGGACGCCAGCGAAGCTGCTAGGGGGTTCCCACACCCCCTGCAATGCTGCGCATTGCTCGTGGATAAGTTGGCAAAGTGCATCGTTTGTGGCTGCATGCCCTGCATTGCGAGCAAAAGAGAAGCAACCTGCCGAATTGCCTCTCAAAGCAAAACGCTATTGGCATGATAATTGCTTGCCTGTTTGAGCTTGGCTTGCCTCTGGCAACCAAAGCCTTTTAACCCGCAACAGGAGCTGCACAAAAATGAACAGAATGGCCTGCGGTGCTGTCATGGCACTGCTCTTTGCACTTTTCACCCCTCAGGCATTTGCCCAGTCTGCCGAAACGGGCTTCGAGCTGCGTGCCGGCCTGACTGTCCCCATCGTTGTGACCAGCAGCGCCGTCGTCTGGTCTGTTGGCATCGACGACGTTGGCAGCATCGATCTCGCAATCCCGACCGCAGTCGGTGCTGGCGTTGGTTTTGGCCTGAATCTTTCCTTCGGCTATCGATGGCCATACTTCGGCGTCTACCTCGATCAGGATATCAGCAGCGTCCTTATCGGCAGGATCAACCTTTTTCGCGATTCGGAGAGTGGCAAAAAGGATCTCAGTGCCCGATTCCTGGGCGGCAGCTATATCCTGTTCCGCGGATTCCTCCCCGTGACATCCAGCTTCGCCTTATCGGCAGGCCTGGGCGCAGGCGTCATGTACGGCACCAATAAAGACTTTGGCCTGTTCATGTCGGATGAGAGTGGCAATGATGTCGCTTTCGCCTTCAAGGCTCAGCTTGGATTCACCTATTACTTCAACCATGTCTTTGGCCTTGGATTCCATGTCGACTACGCCATGGCCTATAAATCCTTCACAATGTTCCATATCACCCACCAGGTGGAACCAATCGAGGCTGAGATCGAGGTTAAATCCAAAATCAAACACTATGTTCACAATGTCCAGCCCACCCTGCACTTCAACTTCAGCTTTTAGGCAACCTGAGCTGAATAACGTTGAATGGTCATTGCCTCCTGCAAAAAACCGTTAACAGGGCAACGATTTCCAGCCCAAAACAGGGGCGTAGCATGCCACGCCAGCGCAGAGGGGGTTCGGGGGAACCAGTTCCCCCACAAAAAAATCTGTAGAGGCGACCATCCCTGGTCGCCCGCGCGACGTAGTCGCCCCAGCCGGGCGTTGCGGGGCCGGCGACTGAGGCCCCGCACAGGGGGTAGACGCGTATCGGCATGCCCCCCTTTCAAGGG
>WQTY01000125.1 GCA_009786045.1 Pseudomonadota bacterium
CAGTTTTCTTTCTTATGTGGGGGAACGAGTTCCCCCACACCCCCTGCGACAGCCTCCCCTTTAGGGGAGGTGGCGGCAAAGCCGACGGAGGGGTTTGCGCATCGCTTTGGGTGAAGGGAAAAATGTTATTGTTTGTGGCAATACATCTCACCTTGCGAACAGATGAAACGCAGTCTGCTTGTGTCGTGATTTAAACTGAAAGCGCACCACTTACCCATTGTCAGCATGGCTTGCAGGCACTGGCATCGCGGATTTGCGAGAGCCTTTGCCTGTCGCGCGTCTTGGGCGGGGGTTGTCCTGATGCTTAGACTGCGAATTGGCCGATATACTGCTGTTGGGCAGATTTGCATGGGCTCTGTAAACCAGGCGAGTGCTTTTCCCCTCACACAATGCCAAAGCCACATCCAGGATGTCGCCAGACCGCGCCACCAAAGCAGGGAATCTGTCTTTCAAAGCATCAAGCCATGCATGGGGAATACAGGATACCCCATGGTATGCCCCCAGCAAAGCCCCTGTGACGGCGGCATTGGTATCCGTCGCCCCTCCGGCAAGAATGGCAGAGCGAATACTCGAAACAAAGCCCGTACCTCGCCAAAACTGGTGCAGCGCCATTTGCAGGGCAACAGCATTATGGCTGTAGTCGTCTCTGTCTGCACAGGGCATGGCATAATAAGCATTCACCACAGCCTTGTAGATAGATGGCGAAACGATTTGCGACATGAGCATGTCCCACACTTCGAGCTTTGTCATACCTCTGAGGATGGCATGCAAACAGAGTGCATAGATTTGAGCCACTTCGACACACATTTCCTCATCATGGGTGAGGCGAGTTTCGAAAGCAACTCGCTCCCGCAGCGTCGCTGCGTCGCAGGAAAGTGAAGCCAGAACCAGTGGGATCTGACGCACCAGCAGCAAGCTGCTGCATGCCGCTGCATGATTTCGTGCCTGAGACCTCTGCCAGAGCTCAGCGGCAGATGGTACTTTCCGGGTTCCAAATACTTCCTGCATGACACTGTCGAGTTCGTTGGGTGAAGCAGCAACCCACCGATGACAGGCCCTGGCCCAGGCATCATAGTTGACACCATGCCTGGCGTAACAATTCAGGCCAAGCAATAACAGCTCCGACTCATCACTCATTTCTCCAGGCTGCCACCCGATCTGGTTCGCCATTTTCGCCATCTCTGCGGCACGCATAAAAAGATGGGGATTCCCCAAACAATCTCCCAGAATAGCCCCATGAAACAGACCACTTAAACGCTCCTTCATCATCACCCGTTCCTCCTGACATCGCGGCAACTTTGCCTCACACAAATGATGCCAGTCGAATCCGAACTGTGACGCCATGTCTGACAAGAAATAGCATTGAATGCCCTGCACACTTGCAGCCGTCGAATGAACAGTATACATCGCCAGCATTCGGGCGCAGTTCGCGCCCCCAAGGCAGGCTCCCATGTCGATCCCCCCCCCCGGAACTCTGTATATTGTCGCCACGCCAATCGGAAACCTCGACGATATTTCCAAACGAGCGCTTGATGTGTTGCACAATGTCGATTTTATCTTGTGCGAAGACACGCGTCACAGCAGTGTTTTGCTAGATCGTTTCCAAATCCGAAAACGCCTTGTGAGCTATTTTTCGCATAACGAAGCCCTTAGAACAGAACAGATAATACCATCGCTGCTTGAGGGACAGTCTGCGGCACTTATCACGGATGCCGGCACCCCCGGCATTTCTGATCCCGGGGCGCGTCTTGTCGATGCCTGTCACAAAGCGAACGTGCGCGTTTGCCCAATTCCCGGGGCATGTGCTGTCGCTGCTGCACTCAGTGCCTGCGGATTCTATGATTATCCCGGTTATCGCTTTATGGCCTTTTTCCCTCGAAAATCATCCGAGCGCATTGCACTGTTTGAGTCTTTCCGAGAAGATCCCACACTGATGGCCGGATACGAATCGCCTCAGCGCATTGTTTCTCTGCTTGAGGATCTCGTTTCTGTTCTCGGACCTGAAAGGCGCGTTTGCCTGGCGCGAGAGCTTACAAAGAAATACGAAACCATCGTGCGAACTTCTGCCCAGTCACTTCTGGAGCAGCTCCGCGCCACGCCCTGCAAAGGCGAACTGTGCCTTGTCATCGAAGGCAATCCCAAGGTCGCCCCCCCCACGACGATTTCGGATGATGCCAGTCGGATGATTGCCTGCCTGAAGGCAAAGAGCATATCCTCACGAGACATTCGCGATATCGTGTCAGAGTATTTCGGAATCAAACCCAAAATCGTCTACCAGCACCTTCTTAATAACGACGATTAGAGTTTTTTTATGTGGGGGAGCATTGCTCCCCCACACCCCCTGCAATGCTGCGCATTGCTTGTGGGTAGAGGGCAAAGTGTTAGTGCTTTACTGCACGCCTCGTTAGTCTGACAGCCAAAAGTGCAAGGCAGACCAATATGAGTGCAAGCGGGGAGAATGGCGCTGAGGATGATCGCCCCGTGCTGCACCCATTGACCGCAAGCAATTCGACGTTGGGATCCACCCCCACGAGGGACTCATCCAGGCATGCACCGTTGTAGCAAACGCTGTCTCCTTCACAGCTGCCGCATGTTCCGCCACAGCCATCGGAACCACAGGATTTGCGTTCACAATTCGGGGTACACGAACTCTTGCATTTTCCTTCGACACAATAGCCATCGCCACATGTACCACATTCTCCCCCGCAGCCATCATCGCCACATGCCCTGCCATGGCAATTGGGCACACATGCGGCTACGCATGCGCCGTTTTGGCACACCTGCTGCCTGCCATCGCAGGTTCCGCACGACCCGCCGCAGCCGTCCGAACCACAGACTTTGTCCCGGCAGTTTGGTGTGCAGGTGCACGTCGAATCGGGTTTGCAGGTTTCACCTTCCGGGCAGCTGCCGCAAATGCCTCCACAGCCATCGCTTCCGCAGGCTTTGCCATCACAATCGGGAACACAGGCACAAATCCCGGCAGCATCGCAGGCATATCCCATCGGACAGCTACCACATGTTCCGCCGCAACCATCTGGACCGCAATCCTTTCCGTCACATCGCGGAACACAGACGCAGCTGCCATTCTGACAAACCATGGGCGGGGAACAGCTTCCGCATGACCCGCCGCAGCCGTCCGAACCACAAGTCTTGTCGCTACAGTTGGGGACACAAACACATTGATTATTCTGGCAGGTTCGATCGCTGGCACATGTTCCGCATGACCCGCCGCAGCCGTCCGAACCACAAGCTTTGCCGCTGCAATTGGGCGCGCAGACACACTGATTGTTCTGGCAGGTCCGATCACTGGCACACGTTCCGCATGAGCCGCCGCAACCGTTATCACCACAAGTTTTGCCGCTGCAATTGGGCACGCAGACACATTGATTGCTCTGGCAGGTTCGATTGCTGGCACATGTTCCGCATGAGCCACCGCAGCCATTGTCGCCACAAGCTTTGCCGCTGCAATTGGGCACGCAACAGGTATAGCTCGGAAGCCCCTTATAGCCATTCTGCGTGGTCCAATACGAAATACTGCCGCCACAGCCGCTCGTAGCCCTGTATGGGCAATCGTGAGCGCCGCTTGAGGTGTTAACGCCAAAGTGCAGGTGAGGGCCGGTGCTGCACCCAGAGCTGCCGACGCGGCCAAGAACCTGACCACAGCTCACTGTCGCCCCGTTGGCAACAGCGACTGTTCCCCTTTTCATATGACAGTAAATCGTCGTTTTGCCATCGGCGTGCCTGACTCTGACGTAATTGCCGCAAGAAGTGGATGTTCCGCACGTGGAATTTGAAGCAGACGTCTGGCGATCGAAATACCCGTCGGCCACTGCGGTGACGGTGCCCGCCGCCGCAGCCACAATGGGACGGCTGTTGTTCGCATCCATGCCCGCAAATCCGCCAATGCCAAAATCCGTCCCGGAGTGTTGATCATAGGTATGCGTTCCGCAGTTCCAATCGCGCCTTACGCCGCTGGTTCGGTTCAAATCATAATAGGCAGTCACATAACAGCCACCCGATTTGTTACACTCGGTAAGAGGGAGACTGTAGGTTTGCGCGGCAGCAGTGACAGAAAATACACACACCAGGGCAAAAGCCGCACCGAGGGAGAGAACGATACCAGACATTCTGAACAATGCGTTTTGTATCATTGCTTTTCCTCCAGCATAAAGGCGTTTCCTGAATGGATATCCAGCTGCCAGAGACTATCGCCGGCATCAAAATGAATCGTATGATTGTCCACAAACCAAAGGGCATCCCCGCGACTGGGTACGGGAATAAATTCTTCCGGGAGAGAGCCCATGCCAACACGCACGCCAACATTGGTGAGCTGACGCTGGCCAATGTTCTTGTCGTCAAGCCTGACCACATACCATGATGCCAGGCCGCTGAATGTTGCAATGAACACCAACGCCCTGCCATCGGGAGAGAAGTGCGGCCAATGCATCATCCCCTGACCGGAAGCCAGCTCCGGCAAGAGAACGCGCCCTTCCAAATCGATAAGCGCCATATGCATGGCATCGAAACCTTCGTTGTAGGCATGTCTGGACACGACGATAGATTTCGCATCAGGTGAAAGCGCAAAGTCGCTCTCGATGCCGGTTGCCAGCGTACGCTTCTCATAACCGCCCTGTCTCCATTGCATCCTTTGCAGATTCTTATGGGAGACGTAAACGATATCATCGTCACCAACATGACGTGCACTATAGACCCCATCATCCACGAGAACGGCCTGCGAATCTCCCGAAATGCGGTACAGCTCCCCGACAAGCGCATCTGGACTGGCATCCTGAGGCACAGGAGGAAAAACGGCAACAAGTGATGACCCTGCCCGCGTGTCGAGGGTTTCCACAAGCATGCCGGGAAACATGAGCTGCGCTGAAAACTGAGCCGCTTCCGAGTCCTGCCGCTGCAGCGCCGACCAGGCAAAAAACGCGCCGACGACCACAAGCCCGACGATAACCAGAACTGCTTTCTTCATCGCATGCCTCCACACAATAAATCCAAAACGCCTTATTTAGTATATCATGATCCCGAAAATCGCTCCATCAAATTTATCGCTCATCCCTCCGAAGAAACTTCTATCGGAGCCTTTGGCGACGCCGCACGGCGACAGCTTTTGCTTAAAATGAGCTTGCGATCCAGTGTACGATAGCCAATGGCTTCTGCCAGATGATGGCGGGCAATCACGGGAGAGGCCTCCATGTCAGCAACAGTCCGGGCAACTTTCAGAATTCGATGATAGGCTCTTGCGCTCATCCCGAGCTTATCAATCGCTCGCCGCATGAGGGTATGCCCATCACCGTCGATGTTGCAATGCTGCCGCATCTCGGCCATGCCCATTTGCGCATTGCTGCGAATCCCGGAACCTTCAAAACGCTGCCTCTGTATCTCCCGGCATCGCTCGACCCGCGCACGAATCACATCCGAACTTTCTTCCGAAACCTGCTGCTGAATCTCATCGTATGAAATTTCGGCGATTTCGATCTGGAGGTCAATGCGATCTAAAAGAGGGCCGGATATTCTGGACTGATATTTAAGGATGCTCTCTTCCCGGCAGATACAGACCTTGCGCGTGCTCCCCAAATGCCCGCACGGGCAGGCATTCATCGAAGCCACGAGCATGAACTGCGAAGGGAATCGAACGGACTGCAATCGCCTCGTAATCTGGATACCGCCATCTTCCAGAGGCTGACGCAGAACTTCGAGAACGTTTCGCCGAAATTCGGGCAGCTCATCGAGAAACAAAACGCCATGATGGGCAAGCGAAATTTCACCGGGCTTCGGATGAGGCGTCCCTCCGCCCGCCAGCCCTACATCGCTGATAGAATGATGCGGTGCTCTGAACGGTCTGTGCGCCACAAAACTCCCTCCCGCAAGATGACCGGATATGCTGTACAGTGCCGTCACTTCGAGCGCTTCGTCGAATGTCATCGGAGGCAAAATCGACGCAAGACGCTGCGCCAGCATGGTCTTTCCAGAACCCGGCGGCCCAATGAAAAGAAGATTATGCCCGCCGCTTGCAGCAATTTCAAGTGCTCGCTTGGGAAGCCTCTGCCCGCTAACCTCCGCCATGTCTTTCCCCCCGGTATACAGCCCGGCGCGCCTGCTGACACGCGTAAACCCGGGAAGACCCGCACCCGATTTGATCCCCAGATAACACTCCCGCAGGCTTGAGGGACAATAGATGTCGATACCCTCCACAAGGGCAGCCTCGGCCGCGTTCTCGGGCGCAATGATCACTGCTCTGAGGCCTTCCCGGCGAGCCGCCAGAACCAAAGGCAACACCCCGCGAATGGGGCGCAGTTCGCCCGTCAGCCCCAACTCCGCCATGATCATGGTTTCGGCAAAAAACGCCCTGATCTTTGGCTCACCGCCAAACTCTCCCGTGGCACTCAAAATCGCCAGCGCAATGGGGAGATCATACGCCGAACCGTCCTTTCGGACATCTGCCGGCGCCAGATTGAGCGTAATACAGGCCGAGGGAAAGTAGAGGTTGGATTCCATAAAAGCAGACCGAACCCGCACTTTAGACTC
>WQTY01000126.1 GCA_009786045.1 Pseudomonadota bacterium
ATGGGCGCAGCCAAAGCCGCCCCCATACGCGTCTACCCCCTCTGCGGGGGCAACTGCCCCCGCAACGCCCCCATACCACCTGACCACGCACACACTCCCCTCACTGACAAGCCCCCACAAACTGCACATTCCAACTCACCCACACCGCACGGCGGCCACTGCGCGTCTCAAAAGGCAGCGAAAAATCTTCTCCCATAAAATACTGATTAAAAAACTTAAACTGATCATCCGCCAAAACCACATGAAACGAAATCACATGACCGTCTTTGATGGCTTCAGGATAAGTCTGGTGAGGCGAACATGCCGTAAATTCATAGCTCAGCTGGTCGCGGGACTCCGGCAAAATCGTGCGCGGAACTGTCGCCGTAATCGGATTCGAAGAGATATTCGCTAACCGATAGTCGATCACCATGCGATGGAAAAGCTCCTGATCAATGTTATCATCACCATAACCCGTCACAGTAAACTGCTGCCTCCCCTCGTTCACACTAAGATTCACTGTGTACGTGCCCATGCGCGGATTAACGCCCCCCAAAGCATCAATATAGGGCAAAACATCCTCAGGCTCCGGATCCGGCTCAATGGGCGCCAGATAAAAACAACCCGACAGCAACGCCCCAAGCGCACTCAAAGCCACGCCTATCTTTGCCAAACCCTTCCTCATCGCTCGTTTTCTTTCTCCAAATGGCGGAAAATCGTACGCGGATCAACGCCCAAATCTCGCGCCGCCTTTGTCCGGTTGCCATTATTCAGCTCCAGAATCTCGTTAATATACCGGCGCTGAAACTCCTCCTTAGCCTCCGCAAGGGGAACCACTGCCCTGAGAACCTCTGGCATAAGATCAAGATCCTCTGGCCCAATCATCCCCCTCTCCGACAATATTAACCCCTTCTTCAGGCGGTTCTCCAACTGGCGAATGTTGCCTGGCCACGTATACTTACGAACCGCAATCACCGCCTCCGGTGACAACACCTTTGGCGGCATGTTCAGATCTTTGGCATAACGCTCAAGAAGATGCCCGGCAATGAGCAGCACGTCATCCCCACGCTCGCGAAGCGGCGGCAACTTAAGCGATATGACATTCAGACGATAGAAAAGATCCTCCCTGAAACGCCCCTCCGAAACCTCCTGCTCAAGCCGTTTATTCGTCGCCGCAACGATCCGGATATCCACTTCCTCCGACACCCCGGCGCCAACCTTCATCACACGGCGCTCCTGCAACACTCGCAATAACTTCACCTGAAGCTCCTGCGGCATCTCCCCTATCTCATCCAAAAAAAGCGTCCCCCCATTGGCCTGCTGAAACTTCCCCGGCTTCGTCTGAATCGCCCCCGTAAAAGCACCGCGAACATGCCCAAAAAGCTCACTTTCAAGCAAACTTCCCGGTATCGCACCACAGTTGATATCAATAAATGGTCCCCTCGCACGATTGGAACGACGATGCAGCTCATGGGCTATCAGTTCCTTCCCCGTCCCTGTCTCACCCTCTATCAGCACCGTCACATCCGTTGCCGCAACCTTTTCAACCGTATGGAACACCTCGCGCATCGCAAAACAATTGCCAATGACATTCCCAAATTTCAACGCCTCCAGCTCTGACTCCAGCGAACGATTGCGAATCGTCAAATCATCGACCAAAATAGCGTTTGCAAGAATGAGCGCTATCTGTGAACCAAAAATCTTTAAAACCTCCAGGTGCCTGGGCTGGAAAAGATTCACCACGTTGTCATTGCCAACATACACAATGCCTATTAAGCGGCCGCGATCCAGCAGCGGCAAGCACATAATGCTGCAAAGACGAAGGTTCACGACACTCAGCGACGCATTAAACTGACTGTCATGGAGCGCATCACTGACGATGAGCGGCTCCTTCATCTGCAAAACATGCTCAACGATCGAATCCGAAATCTGTCCATGCGCATCCAGCAGCGTCTCCTGGTTAAGGTTGCGCGCTACCTTGACACTGGGCTTTCCATTCTCAATGATAATGAGAAAACCTTTGTCGGCACTCACCAGGTCGACCACATCATCCATGACATGATCCAAAAGCTCGCCGACCGTATAATCCTGAGACAAATCCCCTGCCAGCTTCCGAAGCATCCGAAACGCCGACAGCACATCATCGTCCTCCGATGCAGACACCACCTTTGGCGACGCATCGTACAGCGAAAACTGTGCTTCTACCAAGCCAAGACGAAGCGCATCATGATGTGCCAGCAGCGACTTCTTCTTAATGCGCTTGCCATTCAGATAAACTTCCCCCCTGCGCGACACCGGCTCTATCTGAAAACCATCACCCTCCAAATAGATCACGGCATGCGCTGGCTCAATTTCAAAACCAACACAGCAAATGTCATTGTCCTCAGACGCACCAATCGTCGTGATCTTCTTATACAGCGCATGTTCACGCTTTTCTCTGGTGAGGTGTTCGACAGACAAATGAGGCATGGCCCCTCCCTGAAAATAATGAGATAATGTCAAAAGTCAGTTTATGACTTCAGAAAGCTCAATGCAAACCGAACATCATCCCAGACCCTCGCCTTAAGCTGAGGATTGCGCAGTACCTCAACGGGATGGTGCGTTGCAACGGCAGGAACGCCCTCAAATCTCCCGGCTTTTCCCCTGGCCTGTATCAGACTCAGCCCGCTGCCAAACAGGGCACGATACGCTGTCTCGCCCCAAACGACAATGACCTTGGGTGAAATCAACCGAACTTCCTCACGAAGATACGACAAACAACACATCGCTATCTCATGATGCAAATGACGCGGCGGCACGCAGGCACACTTGATCGCATTTGTCATATATATCCTGTCTGATGACGCCTCGGGCTCAAGTGAAGCCATCGCCGAAACAATCTTGTCAAACAGCATCCCAGACTCGCCGGGCATGATACGGCCCTCATCCAACTCACAGGGATTACCACCGGCCGCCACAAACATGATCGAAGCATCGACAGGACCACGCCCAGACACGGTTCCCCGTCGAGCAGAGCCCAACGCGCAAAGACGACAGGCGTCAAGATGTCCTTTCAGATCATCTAAAGCCCCCTGTCGGGCTTCCAGCGAGCATAAATCTACCTCTCCCGTCTGCTGAACCTGCATCCGGCGAAAATCCGCCAGTTTGGATAAAAAACCACTGCCAGAAACATCGCCATCTCCCGTCTGCCCGGCCAATGGCTTAACCCTCTGATCTGCCTCTTCCGACGATACCCCATGCCCGATCAAAGGCCTCGCCGCCTCAACGGCACAGACCACAACAGGGCTGGCTGCTGCTGCCATCACGGTACTGCCTTCGTTCAACACAGGACAAGCGTCCGCCCCAAGCTCTCGCTGATACTCCAGCCACCCCGCCAATGCACGCGACGCCTCCGAGAGCGCCTCCCCCAACAACATCCGCACAGCCCGTGTCCCGTGTTCCATGTCCATCCCATTCCTCACTGGGCACGCCTGTGCGTCAATAAACGAGAAATATTCTTCTGCAATGCCTCGTTCGTGCCCCCCCCAATCGAAAGCAAAATGGCATCGCGATGCAATCGCTCTACAGCATAGCCACAACTATATCCGTTAGCACCCAACACCTGAATGGCGCAACGACTTATCTCCTCTGCTGCCGTCGTACAAAAAAGCTTTACCGCATCGGCATCCAGAGAAGCCCTGCAGTGCCCATCCAAAATGTCTTCAAGCGTCGCATACAAAAAACGCCTTCCCGCTCGCCACTTCGCGAACCCCTCCCCCAAATAGCGCTGGATCTGCCCAAACTCTGCTATCGGCCGACCAAAAGCACGGCGCGACGAAGCATAATCGCACATGATATCCAAACACGCCTTCGCAATCCCACACGATTGCGCTGCCAGCGCTACCCGCTCAATGGCAAGGTTGCGCAGCATCGACGAAAGGTTGCGCAGCATCGACGAAACCCCGCCATGCAGGCGCCCTGCCAAAGCATCCTCAGGAACAAAACAATCGCGAAAACATAACATCCCCGTTGGACTGGATCGCATCCCCATCTTGGGCTCTGCCTCCCCCCTCTCCAACCCCGCGCAGGGATACTCCACAAGGAACAGGCTGATATCCCGACGACCCTCTCCTGTACGCGCATAGACCAAAAATGCCTCTCCCACCGGGGCATTCGTAATCCACTGCTTCGTACCATTCAGCACAAAGCCCCCCTCACAGGGGACTGCCGTCGTTCGCATCGCCAGGATATCCGTGCCCGCATCAGGCTCCGTCATCGCCAGACCCGTTACCGGACGGCGGCGCAAAGTATCTGCATGCCGCTGCGGCATTTCCGCCCCCTCTGACGCCCAGGTCTCATACAGCTGATACGAAAACAGAACCTCCTGAGCAAGATAGCTCATTGCCATGCCAGGGTCGACCTCACTCATGGCTTCAATCGCCAGAATCGTCACCCCTATACCCAGACCAAGTCCGCCCAGAGAATCGGGCAATGCTATCCCCATCAACCCAAGATCGGTATCCATCCGCCGATATATGCACGGATCAAATCTGGCCTGTGCATCCCGTTCAGAGGCACCCTGTGCCAATACCGAATGTGACCAGGCACGCACGCTCTCCACCAGGGCTCTGTGCATGTCGTTGCTTTCAAAACGCGAAGACATCGATCTCTCCAGGCAACACCCGCTCAAAACGTGCCTCAAATATCGCTCCCAGTGCCGCCAGTGACGACTCCGAAAAACTCGGTGCCAGCGACACCTCAAGCACATTCTGACCAAATCGACGCACCCGAAGCGCTGCCGCCGCCTCTCGCTCAGAGGCAACTTCCGCCACATCCGCATCGCCCGACCACGTCCCCGTCGCTGTCAAAATCAATGACGCCTCGTCATGGCGCAGAACCACGTTCAGCCGCGATACAGGCATTTCATAAATCGCCAGGCTCTGTCCGCCGGATGAACGATAAAAACCCTGATACGTTTTGGGATTCGATATCAGAATCACCAGCGCCATCCCCTCTTCAATGGCATCGGCACGCTGCTGCGTGGCAAGAGAAAATGCCTCTCCGGCCTCTATCCCCTGCGATATAAGCGCATTGATCGCATGCCCGCGGCCCTGACGAAGCCAGCGCGACTGCGACAGCTCCAAAACCGAAAAGTCTTCCGCCTTCAAGACCTCTTCTGCCTCCGCCAAGGCTCGGGCCATCGCAGCCTCGCTGGCCCTGGAAGCCTGAACTCGATTTAATATCTCACGGCGCACCTCGTGCTGACGCTGCTGTTCAAGGGGCGTGAGCGCTTCTTCGCCTGGCATAACCAGGGCGAGCTTCTCCTCATCCGTCATCTCCGAGACTGACTTCTGGCGTTCACACCCAAAAGACGACAGCGCCGCCGTCACACAGCACGCAAGCATAAGCCCGCAACACCCCCGTTTCATAACTCACCGTTTAAAGGGCGGACGGAAAAACTGCCGCGTGACATCTTCACCCACAGAATTAAACAACGAGGCGTCTATTTCAATGCTGTCGTCGTCGTCATCATCATGAACACTTCCTCCCGAGGCAGATGGTTCTGGAACAGGAGGCGTATAGACATGCGGGGGCGCCGAAATCGCAGGCGGAGCTTTGGGAGGCTCGGCTGCGGCAACTGGCTGGCCAGGACGCCCAGAAACAGGCCGAATGCCAAATGGATTGGGCGCCAACGCGCCTGGCTTAGCTGGCACTGCCCCCCCGCGAAGACCCGGCGGCAAAACACGCTGAGGCAAGGACGCCGGCGCCGCGCGCACTGCCCCTTCCTCGCGTCCAGTCCCAGGCGACGCCCCCCCCAACCCTGAGGACTCTGCTGAAATACCCGCGCTGTTCGCAAGCATCTCGTCCGTGACCAAAGGATTCTCCATCACCGTGCGATGATGATCATCCTCCGAAGAAGACGCAAACTCCTTGCAAAGCTCATCGACCAACGCTGCACTCAGCTGCTCGGTTCCCTCATCCATCGCCTGCGGCGGCGAAGTCATAAGAAGCGCAGCTCTCGGATGTGCCTTTTCTTCCGCCAGCTCACCCACCTTGCGAAGCGTCTTGATCCCAGATTCTGCCTTGGGTGCTGCCTGGACCGTGGCCGCATGCGCCGCTATCGATCGCAATACCTGCTCACGAGACTGCACACGCGTCTCCTCATGCTCATCCGCATCAAAGTCTTCGTCTGTAAACTCAGACACCTGGTGCTCTCGCCCCCCCGGTGCAAACGGCGACGACACCTTGCCGCTGGCAGGCGCCGGAATCGCCGGCATGCTCGCCGCACTGTTGCGCGGTGCCAAACCTACGGGCTTGGGCATCTGTCGCTTGGTGCGCAGCTGAGATACCTCAGAAACAACAACTTCCCGGACGGAATGCATGCGCAGCGGACGTGAGGACGCAGGCGCGCTCGGAGCCATGGGCATCGGCGCCCGGCTCATGGGCACTAAAACAGGCGATACAGGCGGAGGCATCAATGGCAACCCTCCGCTCTGTGACAACGACTGTGCAGCCTGACCCGCAGGATGGGGGGGGGATGCCGGCAACGGCTGTGAACCGG
>WQTY01000127.1 GCA_009786045.1 Pseudomonadota bacterium
GAGGTGGCGTGCAGGTGGCGTCAACCTTCAACAACGGGGTTTTGACGGTCAATGATACGCAGGCCTCTGGCGGGAAGGTGGGGTATTGGATTCGCGGCACCTCGCTCACGGGGAAGAATGCGAGAGAGCTGTTTGTGCCGGTATGGATCAGGGCGACGGATTTTGACTGGCGAGATGCGGTGATGTACTTTACCTTTACAGACCGTTTTCTTGATGGTGATCCATCCAATAACAGGCCGGCCGGGGCGGATGTGGACTGGGCCGGAGGCGACTTTGCCGGTTTGAGGCAAAAGGTCGAAGAAGGGTATTTTGAGGCGCTTGGGGTTAATACGCTGTGGCTTTCGTCGGTGAGCATGAACATGCAGACGAAAGGCGATGCGGACGGACGCACCATGAGTGCCTATCATTCGTATTGGCCGGTGACGACGGGCTGGACGGATGAGACGGCGTCCATGTTTGAGAGCTATACGAGCAATGGCGTGAGATTAACTGCCATTGAGCCACAGTTCGGAACCATGGAGGAGCTTCGCGCACTCATTAAAGCCTGCCATGATCGCGGCATACGCGTGCTGGTCGACTATGCTGCCAACCATGTGCACACAGACAGTCCCCTCTACATTCGGCATAAGGATAATGGTTGGTTTAACCTCTCGCCCATGCGATTATGCAATGACGGCAACTGGGATCTCCACCCCATAACGTGTTGGTTTGCAGAGTATTTGCCCGACATTAATTACGACAATGATGATGCCCGGAAGCTTATGGTGGATCACGCACTCTGGCTCATTCGGGAGACGAATATTGATGGCTTCCGAATGGATGCTGTCAAGCACATGCCGGATCAATTCCTCATTGATCTGCGCACATCGATCGATGCGCTGATTGCCGGATCGGGTGAGATGTTCTACATGGTGGGTGAAACGTTTACCTTTGATAAGAACCTTTTGAAGCACTACATCAACCCAATGATGCTGCATGGTCAGTTCGATTTTCCGTTTTATGGAGAAATCCTGTCTAAGATTCTCAAAGGTGAGGGGAACTATTACGACATTAAGGATTTTGTGCAGCACAATGACAGCGAGTATGGCGATGCGCTGATGGGGACATTTATTGGCAACCATGATGTGGCGCGTGCGATTTCGGTCGCCAATGGCGACAGTGAGGCCAAATGGGTTCAAAATCCGCAGGTATATAATGACGAAGCCTATCTGAAGCTAAAGCTTGCCTGGACGGTATTGCTGACGAGCCCCGGGATTCCGCTTGTCTATTATGGCGATGAGTTTGGGCTGGAAGGCGGGAATGACCCCGACAACCGGCGCATGATGAAATTTGGCGATGCGCTGACGGCGCAGCAGAAGGAGACGCTTGGTTTCGTGCAGCTGCTTGGTCAGGTACGCAGAGCACACCCGGTGTTTTCTCGCGGCACACGCACCAACATTGATGCCTACGAAAAGTCGTGGATGTATACCATGAGCGATGGCCGGGATACGATTCTGGTTGGCGTCAGCGGCACAGGTGCAGAGCAAACCTATACCGTGCCTGTGGGTTCGAGGGGGTGGGTGAATTTGTTAAACCCGGGTGAGGTGATTTCTGAAACGACGACGGTAACCATGCGTCCGGGTCGTCAGATCATCGTATGGAAACTGAAGTAGCGAGCATCCATTTCGAGGCATCGGCCGGCATCGGCCGTTGCCCGTGACTGAGGGGTACATATTATGTTCAAGATGCGGGCATCACGTCTGTTTGGTAAGTTTGCACTGGTCGGAGCGCTTCTTTTTTCGGCAGGAATGGCAGTGGTTTCCTGCGACGATGCGATACGGGTTTATGATCAAAAAAACATTGCACCGTCATTCAGCGATCTGCGCGGCGATGCGCTCTTTGATATTCTTGGCCCCACGATCATTGATAAAGGCGTAAATTTTGCCGTTTACTCCCAGCATGCCACGCGCATTGAAGTGCTCATTTTTGACAGCGAGAATCCCGAGACAGATTTGCCTGTCATACGGATTCCGATGACGAAGCGCGATGGCTCCCATATCTGGACAGTTTTTGTCTATGGTGTCGGCGTTGGAACGCACTATGGGTATGTTGCCTGGGGCCCCAACTGGCCTTATCGCGAAGATTTTTATCCAGGTTCGAATGTTGGCTTCATCAGCGACTGTGACGCACAGGGCAACCGCTTTAATCCCAACAAATTGCTTATTGACCCTTATGCGCGCAGGATTCATCGGGATTTTGACTGGAGCGCGGGCAATCCGGCTTCGGGTTCGGCACGTGCTGTCTCCACGTGGAAAGCTGCTGCCAAGTCTGTGGTGATTAACAGCAAATATGTCTGGAGCGAGCATGAGACGCAGTGGCGGACTGCACGTCAGAGTCAGTCGCACAAAGGGCATGATGTCAACGATCTGATCATTTACGAGGTTCACCCCTATGGCTTTACAGCCAGAGCTCTGGATGTCAGTGCACCCGGATCCTACCGCGCCATTGGTGAAAAGGCGGGTTATCTCAAAGACCTTGGTGTTACGGCTGTTGAGCTCTTGCCGGTGATGGAGAAAACCGATGATGGAGGCTACTGGGGCTACAACACGCTCAACTTCTTTACGCCCGAGCAGCGCTACAGTACCCGCGCCAATGTCGAACTCAATGCCGTCGTGGATGAGTTCAAAGAGATGGTCGACAAGCTGCATCAGGCCGGTATTGAGGTCATCCTTGACATCGTCTATAATCACACAGGAGAAGGTGGCTTCTGGCGTTACCTCACACATGCGCCTGGTTTCGACTATGGCAGTCACTGGAATTTTGATGATACCACGGCAACGTCAATCTACTCCTTCCGTGGTCTCGATAACCAATCTTACTATGTGCTGCCCGATGACGACAAATGCGGCTATGTGGATCAGACAGGGGTTGGCAACCAGGTGCGCACCAATGCCATGCCTTTTAAGCGGTTAATTATCGATAACCTGCGCTACTGGGTCGAGGAGATGCATGTTGATGGTTTCCGATTTGACCTCGCTTCGATTATGGGCGTTGAAGACGGCACCCACCACTGGGGTTTGCATCACTGGTTTTCGACGGTGCAGAATACTGTCGTACAGGACATTATTAACGATGAAGTTCTCCAGAGGTACAACACTCGGCTCATTGCTGAGCCATGGGATATTAGCCGCTTCGCGACCAGCGGTTTTCCAAATAATACGAAGGGCAAGGCAGATTTTGCCTGGAGTGAGTGGAGTTCTCGTTATAAGGAACTGATGCGGCGCTTTGTCAACGAGGATGGATTCACGTTGAGTAGTGGACTCACTCTGCCACCAGATTGGAGTGGTAACATGGGTCTGGGGAATGCGCTGACAGGATCGAGTGAGATTTTTTCCAGGCATGACAGGCGTCCCTATCATTCGATCAACTTTGTCACGGCACACGATGGTTTTACCCTTTACGATCTGGTGACTTACAGCGAAAAGCGCAATTTGTGTGGTGTGCTTAACCCGACATGCTGCAAAGAGGTTTACAACGCCTTTTGCAATCAGGAGAGCGGCGCCAATGACAATTGGTCGCGTGCCTGGTGTGGGCACAGGGAGTGGGGGGGAGATGCCTTCAACGCCATGGGTGTTTGCGATGATCCGCTGGCCGAAGCTGTCAAGCGTCAGATGATTCGCAATTTCTTCACGCTTTTGATGGTCAGCCATGGCACACCGATGATTCTCGGCGGCGATGAGTATATGCGAACGCAGTATGGCAACAACAACGCCTTCTCGGATGGCGCCAATAACGACTACAACTGGTTCCGCTGGGGAGAGTGGCTCTCAAATGATGCCAACGTTCGCATGCACGATTTTGTGCGGAAGGTCATCAGGATTCGAAAGGATTTTTCCGAATTTCTTGCCCCAAAGGTCTATAAGGATGTCGATTGGCGAAATCCCTCTGGGTGGGCAATGCAAGGCCATGACTGGCAGGGCAAAATGCTGACCATGCATTACCCGGCAACGGATACAACGCCGTTTTCTCTGGCGGTCATGATCAACATGGATGCGAGCTCGGAGCCGGAGTTCCATTTTCCGGGCGGGGGCGAGTGGGAGGTGTTGCTTGATACGCAATTCTACTTTGATCACACAGGCTTTCTAAATGACAAGACAGACAGGAAGCAATCCTATAATGTGACGCTTGATGGGTCACGTGTTGTAAGGGACAGCTACCAGGTCAAGTCGCGTACGATCGTCATTGCCAGGAAAAGTCGCTGATCCCAAGTGATATAGAGGCCCATGGGTGGCATGGTGTGGTGTTGCACACCGTGGGCCTTTTCTTAAACTTCTCGACCATAAGGACGTACGATGAGCCTTAAGCTGCGGTATTTTTTGGCATGCTTTTTTGCCATTGCCGTGTTTGTGCCCTTGTTTTTCGGTGCAGATGCGCACGCTGAGGATCGATTCTCGGCAGGTGGCTATTTCCGCATTGCGGCGCGGCCCGATTTTCAGGGCGGGTGGTCAAAGCTTGGCCTTTGGAACATTTCCGGCCGGCTCTTAAATGAATCCCAGTGGGCCGCGCTTGAGATGCGTCTGCAGCTTATCAGGCAGACACCTGGCACCAACGAGGTCTGGACGAGTCTTCATGCCAAGATCGAGGGCGGTTCGGTGCACGGTGCCGATCTTCTCAACGGCAGTCTCGGGGCCTTTGCGCTTACGCAACTCTATGTTCAGGCCGGAAACGTCTTGATCGAGGATGTTGTCTGGCAGCTCGGTACGCTTGATTACCACTTTGGGGATCTTGGTCTTTATGACATGAAGTTTGCCCAGATATTTTATGAGACTGTCGGTGTCTCAGGCACATGGTCACATCCTTTGGCCGATATTGTCGTTGGTTTTGGCGACTCTGGCTATCTCAGGAAGCAGAAGGGGTATAGCCCCATTCTGACATTTGGTGCAGCGGTTCGACTTCGTCCGGTAGACGGATTTGAGCTCGGTCTGGGCGGTGAACTTTTCTATGAGCCATCTGTTAAGGGCAGCGAGAATGCGCCGCATCAGACTCGCTTCAGCGCGTCACAGGGCGTCTCCTATGCGTCTTTCTTTCACGAGGAAGTTGTGCGGGATTTCGCCGATACGCTTGCAAGCATCAACTTGCTTGAGACCAGTTTTCCAAGGCCAACGGCCGTCGATGCACTCAGCTATAAGCTCGTAGGTTATGTCGGTTTTGGAAAGCTTGGCGCTCTCAAGTGGAATAACCTGTTCGTGAATTTCCTCCTGTCGCATCCAGAGAGCTATTACCGCGAAACCTACAATGGTCAAACCTTTCGCATTTTCACCAAGGAATGGACTGATGAGCGTTATCAGTTCAACCTTGGCAACGAAATGAACCTCGAAATCGTCAAGGATCGTTTTGACCTGACCTGGGCAGGGCTGTTTGGCTACCACTTTGACAAGGATGATACCATTTCGGCAAGCGAGCGAAACCGAATGATTTGGTCTCTTGTCGTGCGTGGTCAGGTTTATATGACGCCTACTGTGCATTTCCTTGCCGAGACATCCTTTGCGCAGGAGAAGTCGCTCAACGGCAATCTCTGGCGAAAAAGTGCCGGCTCTATTTGGGCAAATAATGGTGGGGTAGCCAACATCAGGGGCTTTGAGTATGGCGATCTCAATTTGAGAAACACCTGGCAAGGCAAAACCGGTTTTGTCATCAATCCTGGCGGCACGGGCATTTTCTCCCGTCCCTCTTTGCGTCTCCTCTATGGTGTGCAATACAGCAACATGCACAGCGCTTTTCAAAACAGCAATGTCGAGACACAAAACCTGAGTAACGAGTTCTTTGGCACGGACTTCAGTTCCATTCCAGACAGACACTGGCATCATGTCATCTCGATTGAAGCGGAGGCTTGGTTTTAATGCGATATCCCCGTCTATTCGTTTGGTTGTTCTTCGTTTTTTGTCTGCTGGTTTCGCTCACAGGCTGCGTCTCCCGGTCGCCCATTGTTCAGTATCCAGATGGCATCTCCTTTGCCGCTGTCTATACGCACGACAATCTCAGAGACATGACATCGGCGCCCGTAAGCGAGGCATTCCGGCAGCAACTGGATGCCGCATTCACGGCACGCAATCTCACGGTTCGGCAGACTTCATTCGAATCCATATCCGACATTCTCACTGCCATTCGCGATACAGATCGTCGCCTGAATGCGCTTCGTGGTTTCATCAAAAACACCAACTACCTCACGCTGGTCGAGCTTTCGACCGAGTTTTTTTCCCAACTTTCGGGGCGCTATCGCTGGGATGTCCGGGTAAAACTTGCAGTGGTCGATCAGGCAACGGGTGAGTCCCTTGTTCAGACCTTCACGCTGCCTGCTGTCCTCATGTTTGCCCACGAAGATGGGCAGGATGCCATCGATTCCGTGCGCACTGAGATCGAACGCCGCCTGATGGGGTTGGTTGACCAGTTCCTCAGAGGACGAAACCTGCAAACCAGGCCCGCGCCCGCCTCTCCGCCGGGAGAGGCCGCTGCCCCCCCCC
>WQTY01000128.1 GCA_009786045.1 Pseudomonadota bacterium
CGACGACATGATTGCCCTGCCGACCGCCATGTTCGAAGCCTATCCCGATCTCCTGGAGCGCTACGCTTCGGCCTGGCAGTACCTGCTCGTCGACGAGTACCAGGACACCAATGCGCTTCAGTTTCGCCTGCTGCAGCTGTTATCGAGCCGGCATGCAAACCTCATGGTCGTCGGCGACGATGACCAGTCCATCTACGCTTTCCGAGGCGCAGACTCGCGCCACATCCTCGACTTCCCCTCCCACTTCGACAACGTCCAGGTCGTCGCCCTTGAGCAAAACTACCGCTCAACCCAGAACATTCTGGATGCCGCCAATGCCGTGATCGCACAAAACGCCACTCGCCATGCCAAACAACTCTGGACCAGCGCACGCTCTGACGACAAAATCCAAAGCTGCACCTGCCCAACCCCCGAAGCAGAAGCCACCTTCGTCATCGATCAGATTTTGGCACAACGCAGCGCCCTGAACCTGACCTACAAAGATTTTGCCATCCTGTACCGAACCAACCCGCAAAATCGCCTGCTCGAAGAAGCATGCCTGAGCAAAGGTTTGCCCTACCGCATCGTCGGCGGCTCAAAGTTCTTCGATCAGGCCGAGGTGCGCGATCTCATCTTCTACCTGCGCGCTGCCTTCTCCCATCACGACGAACTTGCGCTTCGCCGCATCGTCAACACGCCGCGGCGCGGCGTCGCCACCGCCACGATGCACCACATCGACGAAGTCGCCAAAAAACATCAGGTCGCCTTCTTCGAAGCCCTCAAAATCGTCGCTGCCTCCGATCACCTGCGCGGCACCACCCAACACAAAGTCGAAACCTTCGTCAGCACCCTCGAACGCTTCCACCGGCGCTTCATGGCAAAAGCCGAACCGCTGGCCGAAACCATGCAGGCCCTCATCGACGCCATCCACTACCTGCCCTACATCCAGAGCTCAAGCACCAGCGACGCCCAGGCCATCCACCGCCAGGAAAACGTCCAGGAATTCGTGCGGACACTGTCCGCCTTCGAACAGCGCGAGGGCCGGGATCTCTTCGCGTTTATCCAGCGCCTCTGCCTCGAACCCCCGCAAAAAGAAGAAAACGACGACGATCAGGTCACGCTCATGACGCTGCATGCGTCCAAAGGACTCGAATTCCCAAGCGTCACCATCATCGGCTGTGAGGAAAACTTCCTCCCCCACGCCAACGCACTCGACGAACCCGACCTGTCCGAAGAAAGACGCCTCTTTTACGTGGGCATCACGCGCGCAAAACGCTACCTGTGCCTCACGCGCTGCGAAAAACGCCAAAGATTCCATGAGGCCATCGACATGCAGCCCTCAAGATTTCTCGCCGACATCCCCGAAACATGCATCGAAACCCTCAAACCTGACACCCAAAGCATACAGGACCAACAAGCAGAACTGAAGCGCATGGCCCAGGCCAGATTTGCGCAGCTCCGAGACTTGCTGTGAAACACACGCTGCCCTGACACGCTCAGAATTCTTTTGTGGCGCCGCTATTGCTCGCCCAGGCGAGCAATACGCGGACGCCGCGCGGCTATCTGGCGAATGCCAGATACGCCGCGCTTTTATGTGAGGGCAGTTTTATGCGGGGGAACTCTGTTCCCACCCTAAACGCTATACTATCAGTTTAAAGTCAATCGTCGAGGCACGACGGTGATTCATAAAACGCTATGCTGTTTGGCCTTAGTAGAAAAGCAAATTCTTCTCCGGTTCGTACACACCCAACTTCTGGTTCACTCACTTTGACTTCACCATCAAAACCAGAGCTCTGGTCATTGCGCTTGTCATAAGTTCCAGAACATAAATGGAATCTATGCATGACATCAAATTCTCGCACACGCATATAATATGTGGGGGTATCGGATTTTTCGTCTTCGTCTAATTTTTTATTAAGAACATATAACACATACGCAAAATTCACATTGTCAGAGATTACCTCGTATTCATATACAAATCGCCTATCATGAATACAGCTATGGCCAGAGGCACCGAGAAGAATAATTCCCTCCGAAACAGTTCGTGGCAGAGATTCCTTATTTGCCAAATGCCATTGGTCGATATAGGCCTGCAAGCGCTCATTCTTACCGTCACGTTTATCTCCGTAGTCCAGAATCACAACAGTTCGTGGCAGAGATTCCTTATTTGCCAAATGCCATTGGTCGATATAGGCTTGCAAGCGCTCATTCTTACCG
Organism: Pseudomonadota bacterium; assembly: GCA_009786045.1. Lineage (GTDB taxonomy): Bacteria > Myxococcota_A > Bradymonadia > UBA4248 > UBA4248 > WQTY01. The sequence goes on from WQTY01000128.1 coordinate 2,197, forward strand.
TCACGTTTATCTCCGTAGTTCAGAATCTCAATAGTATCGATATATAAGAATGCGCTCAAGTTAGCCAGTAGAACCCCGTTTACGTCATAATAGCGAAAATCAAGATGACCTACCTTAAACGCCTCCAGCTGAGATATCTCACGTGTAAGCGCCTTGTCTTCGTTCAACTCTGATTCCAACGCTCTCTGCACACTGAATATAAACTGATTCACATCAATGTCATCGTCTTTTACAAGAAAATTGGCAACAACAGTCCTGGGATCGTCCTCAGCAGAGAAACCGCGAAAAGAGATCGAATAGTCCCCTACATTCGGAAACTGTATTGACGATTCTGCATTTAATGCCGCAACGATATTTTCCAGTTTGGGAGGCTTCCTGCGTTCATTATTTATGACAGGAACGAACACTAGAATCCACAATATCACCGTAATAATTCTAACAAAAACCTTCCTGCCCGTCGACAAATTCAACTTTGTGCCTGGCACAAAAGTCATAATGAAACGGATCGTCATGACCAGCAGAAGAATAAAGAAGCCGATTAGAATCAATCCGAAATCTGGTTCTGAGTAAGGGTGCGCCAACAAAAGATGAGTGTACACGAAGAACTCCGTTTGGCATAGCAGGCGATAGTCGCTTCACCCGGCCGGTTTATGTGTTGGACGGGCGAACACGAATGAAATGCGACTATATCGCATGGTATGAAATAATACAGTATTTTCGAACTCGCCATCCCTGCTGCAATGCCGCGCAGCGCTCGCAACGCACTAAATAGTGTTTGCGATTTACGTGTATTCGTGATAGAATTTCAGGGTGGTTGGGGTTTTCGTCCGCGCGCTCCGATGCAGGTTGTTTTCTTGTTCAACGAGGGTGATGTTTATGAATGCAGTAATCGCTAAGATGCGTTTTTGGCAAGTGCGTGCCAGGCAAGTTTCGGTCGCTTTGATTTGTATGCTGGGGGTTGTCTTTGGGATGCTGCTGTTTTCTTCGGATGTCCACGCAGACGATAACTATAACTATAACTTAAATAATGCCTACTACGAAGACAATTTCAGAATGTCCTTCGAAGCAGAGGTTGGTGCAGGCTTCAGCTTGTTTTGGGTTCCTCAGGCCCTTAATAACGATTTTTATTATTTAGGGTATTCCGCCAGCCTTCCGATTTCAATTGGTTTACGCCTCACCCCCTCTTTCACCTTTTCCCTCGAAAATGACTTTCTCGCTCTCAGTTCCAAAGGCGTCGCCGGTGTAGTTGGCCTGGGTTTCAAGTTCTATCTTCTTGAGATTAACAATTTTGAACTCTGGACGAAAGTCGGTTTGAACTTTCTCTATCTCAGCAATAATACGGATTATGGCAGCTGGTCTGGGTTTGTTCCGTTCCCAATGCTGAAAGCGGCCATTGGCGGAACCTACATGTTTCACCCTAACATTGGTGCCGGTCTTGGCATAAACGTTCACATCATGTGGCTGATGTACGATTTTACATTCAATGGGAACATCCAGCTCAGGTTCTGATAAAATGGCATGTGCAAGGCCATCATTTTTGTAGGGGCAGACCCGCGTGTCTGCCCTTTTTTGCCTTCAAACCCACCCTTGGCATAAGTACAACCCAGATATGGCACGAATCTCAATTCCCCTCCTTTGGAGGGGGGCCCGAAGGGCGGGGCTCCCGCAAAGTCGTTTGACTGGCATATTTCCTTAGTTTTTTGACATATAGGTTTATAGTTCAGCCCCGCCAGGGCTGATAGAAAAGGGTGCGCTATCCGCCGGTTGCGCTTCGCTCCACCGGCGGTTATTTACATTGAGCACCTCCGGCGCTCTAGTGGACGAAATAACGCAGCAATATCAATGCACTTTGACTTTACGGGAACCCTGGGCCCGAAGGGCGGGGTGAGGATGATACCCCGTACGGGCGTAGCGCGCTACGCCCTTTCCTGCATGGTTTTGCCTTGTGATTCTGCGCCTGCACCTGAAATAGGGCATGCATCTCAATTCCTCTCCCCGCCTTCACTCCACGATTAACGCCCGATAAAATCTGTTTCCCGGCTCACGTTTTTCGACTTCGCCAACGACAAACTGATGCACCAATGGGCCCTTAAGTTCGATGCCTTCGAGGCTGACCAAACCCGGACTCATCTCGACCGTGATTTTGTCCTGATCCGATGCCGGCACGCAGGTCAAATGCAGCCAGTCAAAATCGTAGACTCCCAGCACCTCCCCCGAAACCATGTTATCCGGGATCAAACGCATGGTCGGCTGGCACGCCATATCGCGCTCTGACGATGTCACTTTGACCAGTTTTTCCAGTGCATCGGCCATTTTTTTGCGATCCGACATGTCGAGGATTTCTTCCGTTCCATCTACCCTCGTACAGGTGATGTGATCCCCCCAAAAAGTGAGATTCTCGCACGGATTATTGGGGTCGGGCGGCGTCAGACCAGCCGATTTTTCGAGCGCATCGTTCATTTTTACATTCTCAGAAAACTCAAGAATTACCTTCGCCAATTCTTCATCCGAACTGACACGTACTCCTCGAAGTATGGGGAAGGAATCCGTCCTGAAGCGAATCGACAAAGTACCATCCTCGTTTTGCCCTGTTGGTTTTTCGATGCCTTCGGGAAAACTCGCCAAACTGAGCACATGCCAGCCTTCTTTGAGCAGTTCGTCGGGTATCACCTGGATGATGCTGCCATACTCCCCAAACCTTTCGTCTTGCCGAACCAAAGTCGTAAAACGAATAGGCGAGGATTGGATATCGGTGAGACGGATGGCTGACTGAACGGCCTCTAAAAGTGCTGGGGCGAGCGGTGGGTTGGCGGTAGTCACGACGATTTGCAGCGTCTTTTCGTCAGATTTAGTGACCAGATCCCCCGGTTCGAGCCAGATTTTAGGTAGAGGAATTGGATGGCCGGCCGACATCTCGACCTCGTCCTCATTGCCGACTTGCACATCTTTTGCGAGCACATCTGCATCGTTTTCGCTCGAAGCATGATCAACATTGGCTTTGTTTGAGCACCCCCATGCCGTGAGGGCAATCAGCGCCACAATGAGAATGTTCTTGATCATATTCAGTTCCCTCCATCAGTTAAAACTATTTCATCAACCATAGACTGCTTTGTCATGCTGCGGCTGCGTCAGGAATGGGCACGTATCTTAATTCCCGTCGCGAGGCGCCGGGATGGTTCTAAACGTCATCACTCCACGATGGGCGCTCGGTAGTACCTGCATTCCCCAGAGTGAGGGCTGAGCTCGCCAACGACGAATTGATGTACCAATGGGCCTTTAAGCTCGACACCCTCAAGGCTGACCAAACCAGACGCGAGTTCAACTGTGATTGTGTTCGTAGAGGATGATGCAGGTGCGGGTGTGCAAATCAGATCCAGCTCAACGAACTCGTAATCGCCCAAAACTTCGCCCGAAACCATGTTATCCGGCATCAAACGCAACGTACTCTGGCAGACCATATCGCGCTCTGACGATGTTACTTTGACCAATTTTTCCAAAGCATCTGCCATTTTTTTGCGATTTGACATGTCGAGAACTTCCTCAGAGCCATCGACTCTTGTGCAGAGGATGCGATCTCCCAAAAAAGTGAGACTTTCGCACGGATTATCAGGTTGAGATGGTGTCAGACCAGCCAATTTCTCCAACGTTTCGTTCATCTTGACAGGCTCAGAGAACGAAATGCTCACCTTCGGCTTTTTTTCATCGAAACAAACAATCACATTATGAACCATGGGCCAGGAATCCGTTCTAAAGCGAATGGATGGAGGTTCGTTATCAGGACAATATAATAGGGATCCATCATCGGAAATCACATAAACCCACGGTATGGCAAAGCCTTCGGGGATGTTTGCCAAACCGAGCGTATGCCAACCCTCTTTGAGCGGTTCGTTGGGGATCACCTGAATGGTGTAGTTGCCTTCCCCATACCATTCACTCTGCCGAATTGAAGTTGTGAAATGAACGGGTGAGGATTGAGCGTCGGTGAAACGGATCGCATCCTGAACGGCTTTTAGCTGTGAGGCATCAAGCCCCCAGCCACGAGTATTCACATCAATCTCTAATGCACTCTCGCTGATATTGGAGAACAAATCCCCCGGCAAAAGCTGAATCTCTGGCGGTGGGATAACGGAACGACGCAGAGATTTCCGAATTTTTTGGCAGTTTCCTGTTTCCCCGCTCTCAGTACAGCCCCACATTGTGAGCGCAAACGGAATCAGCCATAGAAAGCTTTTGTAACTCATAACAATTTCCTCCATACCTTCTGCTATCACCAAGTGATATTAGTGTAT
>WQTY01000129.1 GCA_009786045.1 Pseudomonadota bacterium
CGACAACTTCGACGGATCCAGCCGATAATGCATCCCAAGATCGCGAAATAACCCCCCAAGCTCATCCCCCGACACGACTCCCCAGCCACTCACCGCCGACACAGCCTCCACCAGCGATCCATAGCTCGAAAAAAAAGCCACCTCCGTATCGCCAGGCATATATCTCCCCAGTGCCTCAATCGTCTCAAGCGCCACCCGGGGATAAGTTTCCGACATCGCCGGACGCGGTGCTGACACTGTACTTCCAGAACTCGAACACGCCACCAGCAATCCCAACACCCCCAACAATATGACAACAAGCCCTCTGGCAAAAAAAACCTGAATCGTCCTCACGCCCTGCTCCTTCGTTCGAAACCCACAGCACCAAGCCACTGCCATAGCACATCATCCTGTGCGTGGTAAACCACCCAGCTCCATTTGGTGGAGGGGGCCGCGCCCCCTACGCCGCTATGCGCGCACGCCTCCACAACACAAAAGGCGAGGCGTATCTGCTGCCAGCAGCAGATAGCCTCGCCCGTGCCGCGTATTGGCGACGCCAATAGCGGCCGCACCAAAAGTGCACGCATACGCGTCTACCCCCAAGAGCGGGGGCGCTGCCCCCGCAACGCCCCCAGAACCGCACCCTCTCAATATCTTTCCGCCAATGCATATTATGGAGCAACAACAGAAACACCGCGCCCTTAACCCAAAAAAGCCCCTTGCGATAAACGCAAGGGGCTTGTGGCGCTCAACGTCTACTGACGACTAATCGGCATAAGACCACCTGAAGTTGTCTATAATAATGCGACCATTGTTGCTGGATGTGTTCGCATTTGCGTCAGGTGACGTCTGATCCGGCTTGATCTCCAATACCGTCGCCGTGATGTCGTTAAAGTCGAATTCCCAAGTCTGGGGCGTTGTATCGGTCGCCTTAATTTTGAGAATCTGCGTATTGCCACCCACAGTGATTTCGTATGTGGCAACGTCTGCCGATGTACCCCAAACCCTCCACTCAAAAGACAATTTACCAATGCCTCTTCCTGCAGGTATACGTTCAATCCTCATGAAGTTGTTGTAGGAAGTGCCAATTCTGTTCGTCATGGCAAAACCACGGCCATCAATGGCTTGAGCTAAGGTAGCGGCGATACCTCTTCCCCTGGCGAGTAGAACAGAGCCATCAGATATTTTGAATTCTGTTGTCGTACCATAGGAATCATGGGTAAGTGAGTCAAACGTCTCAACATGTACCCAAGTGGTTTCGGTGCTCGTCGTCACAGTCATCGTCTTGGCTGCGGTTGACCCAACTCGTGCTGTGATGGTTGCCACCTTGCCGGCTTCCGTCGCAACGATCGTTATGCCAAACTCAGCCTCCGTCTTGCCTGCCTCAACCACAACCGTCGCAGGCACCGTTGCGATTGCTGTATCGCTTGAGCTCAAAGTCACCGTGACATTCGAACTCTCCGGCCTCGTCAACAAGACCGTTGCCGTTGCTGTCGTCTCAATCTTTGCCTTCAAAGACTCTGGCGAAAGGCTCGCCACTGCCACCGGCGCCGTGCCATCGTAACCGATGATCGTCGCCGAAGCCGTCGTGCCGTCATAAGAAGCCGTCACAGTTGTATTGCCACTGGGTGCCATGGTGACAGCAAACGTTGTCGACGCGCTGCCACTGGGAACCGTCGCACTCGCTGGGCAACTTCCCCCATCACAGGTAATGGCAATCACAGTCGCAGCATCCACTACGTCATTGAGAAACACCGTCATGGTAACGCTGCTGCCCCAGGCAGCCATTGCCGAACTCGGTGTCAACGATGACAGCGCAAGTCCTGCTGCCAAATCCGATGCATTGCGCGGCGCTATCTTTGAGTTGTTAAAGTCATAGACCAACACGCCGGCAGCTTTCGTAAAGAGCGTCCCCTCCGCCGGTGTCGGTAAAATCACCCAAATATAATCATCCAGGTAAATCATCGCACCCGAAGCATCTCTGACGGGATACATGAAAAACCTCGCATTGTCATCGTGCGCCAGAACCGTCGCATTGGTGATGGAAACCAGCACACCCGTCAGTTCCTGGGCTCTGGGCCCGCCCGTCGTGACATCAGAAGCCGAAACAGGGAGCGCGGTGATCGGCGGCTGACCGGTCTTCACCACAGTGACCTGGGGTTTGATAAGGCGATCCATGCCAAAGGTGCGCGAGCTGATGCCCTGAACCTCTACGTCGGCATGCAAAGCGATATAGTCAGGCACTGTCGAGCCCGTTGTCACAAAGATGCCGGAATACGCTGGCGACGCCGCATTCGGATCCTGGATAAAGAAGCCGCTGTTGCCTGCCGTCGCAGGGTTACGCACCACGCCCGTCACACGGCCCGATACCAGCATATCGGTGGTTCCATCACAGGATGCACTCGTCCCGCAGTCGACAGCAATGATCTCACGGGCATTCCTGATGGATGTCATCGCTTCCAATGGGCAGCGCATGTCCCCGGGATTCGGGAAAAATGGACATGGATCACAGGCATCGCCTTTGCCATCCCCATCGCTGTCTAACTGATCCGGATTATATACCCAGGGACAATTATCGATTTCGTTAGGGATCCCATCGCCATCCCAATCATCTTTCGAAAACACCGGGCATGTTTCGTCGTTTGCCGCACACAATGGATAGGGATCACAGGCATCGCCAATGCCATCCCCATCGGCATCCGCCTGTTTGCGATCCAAATCCATCGGCCGGATCGGATTGAAAACATCCGGGCAGTTGTCGAGATGATCGGGAATACCATCACCGTCACGATCATCGACCGCAGTGAAATCACCGTCATACATCGTCGTGTTCTGAGCTGTCGTATCCTGCGGCCGCATACGGCGCGGTACACAAGTCGGCTCGTTGGCCGGCGTACCACAGAAGAAGAGAGGATACTGCGCCTGAGACTGAATCGTTGCAAAGGTCTTGCTTGTGCCACTGGCGAGCGTGCAAACGCCCTTCATCACACCGCACACATCGACTGTCTCACACCCTGTCACCAGATTTGCATCGCCATACAGCAATATGCCCTCTTTCAAAACCAGGAGCACGTCCTTATTCTCGGCGTCGATGACCGCACGGTGAGCCTTGCGGACAGGCGACGTGCGGAACACAGAAATATCCGCAATGTAGCCGACTTCGAGCCTGCCCAGCACAGACCCCACGCCCAGAGCAAACGCCGTATTATACGTCGGCATCTTCCAAATCTGGTAGTCAGAGAAATATTGACCATAGTGGTGCCGGTTCAGGTAATCGACGCACTGCAGCTCTCGCAGCATATTCGCCGACCCCGAATAAATCCAGTCCGTGCCTAAACCAATCATGACTCCAAGCCTGTCAAACATGGGCGCTGACGCAGTATCGCCGTAAAGTGCAATGTTCGTGCGCGGTGACCATATCAGCTTGACCTCATTTGCTGCCATCAGAGCCACCATCTCAGGCGTCGCAGCAATGCCATGGATGACCGCAAGATTTGACTTGAAAATGTCTTTCGAACCTACGCCGTCGCCGCTCAGACACACCATCTCGTTGTAGGCAGCCGCATTGATGCCTTCGGCAATATGTGGCCCATAAGCACAATCATCCCTGAAGTTTGTCACGCTGCTGTGGAAAGCATACCCCGAACAGCCGCTGTCAAATGTCCTGCCATCGCTGTCGCCCAACGGAAAGGTCTGATAAATCGGCGACTTAATCCCGCCCGTCGTTTCCCTGTCGAGGTTGCGTACCAGTCCGGTCACACTGCCAGAACCAAAAATCGCCGTCGTGCCACCCATCAATGCGCGCAGTTCTGCCACCTCGTTGTTCGACGTCGACGGCCCGGGGACCTGCGTGTGACCATTCTTGCCTCTGCGCCAGTCGTGGCGATGATCAAAACGCTCCTCGCCCCATGAAGCCGGTTTCGCATTCGAATAGCCAATGTGCTCATGGCCGTTGACAAAAGCCGGGCTAATGACAGAATCCGGGCAGGTAATGACTGTTGCGGCATCAAGATTAGGCGGCTCACAGCCCACATAGGCAATCTTCCCATTCTCAACGACCACACTCCCGCCGATATAGGTCTTGGCAAGCGTCAATACATCACCACGAAGCACTATACGGCTGCCACTTCCTGTTTTCTCGCAGGCATCCGAACCACTCACCGTCAAAGTCGTCCCACATTCGATCAATTCTGGCAAAAAAGTCGACGAATTCGCCACACATTGCCCTGCCTTGCACACAAAACCAGTCTCACAATCCGAAAACGACCACGCTCCCTCAATACACGTGGCAAGCTTGCCACCCTCACAGGCTGTCGCCCCCTCGTCGCAAGGCTCATCCGTCTCTACGCATCTCCCGCCATCACATACCAGTCCCAGCCCACAACGCGTTTCCTTGATCTTGCCATCTTCGCAAGCCAATATCTTATCCCCATCCACATTGCACTTCGGGTAATCTGCTGCATCGCACTCAGGCTCTACCGGTTCCCTGCACTGCCCTGCCTCACAAACAGCATCGCCGGTACACGGCGAAACCTTTACCTCACCATTGACGCATGTCTCGCGGTTTCCGTCGTCATCGCACTTCGGATAATCTGCCGCATCGCATGTCAGCGCTCCCCCCAAACACTCCCCGTTGTCACAACGATCGGCACAGCGCATCTGGGAAATCACACCATTCTGAGTGCAATACCTCAACGTCGTGTCGTTGGTACAAACCGATGGATACGTCGCCGGATCACACTCCACGTTGCCCACACACTTGCCATCCTCGCAAGCACCGCCACAGTCCTGAACCCTGACAACGCCGCTGGTACAAATGTACCGCCCCGTGCCGTCAGGCGTACAGACAGACTCGAACGTTGCCGAATCACACGCGTCCTCAACTTTGCCCTGGCAGCCGGCTACGCCCAACAACGGAACGATCGCTGCCGCCAAAATCCACACCGCTCTTCGGTTGCGAATCATAAGCCTCTCCTCCTCAAAAGAATACACTTAATGTACCCTGGCCAACTCCAATTCAAACACACTCTGACTGCAGCGACACGAATTCACCAAACTCGCCTACATGTCGCTAATTTGCACACCAACAAACTTATCATGGCTATTGACAACACTCATCCCCGTCTCAATATACTAGCCATACCATCACTGACACCAGAGACATCGCTCAAAAATACGCGATTCTCAAAAGTGCAGGTCTATACCGTCTAGTCACACGAATGTCATTTGTCAAATGGAAATAAATTAACAGACATTGAACTACATAAAGCAAACGCGATTGAAATGTAGCATAACAACACACACAAGCTCAAGCTGTAGCACAAAGACATACATTCAATTTACACAGGCACACATTCAAACCAAGTGCACAAATAGCATCCATTTTGACTGATTCTATTCATTATCTATATGAAAGAAGAATAAAATCGCTCATTCATTTAAATTTCAAACAGAACAAACGCAATACTGTACAGAGTATTTATTCTGCACAAGACATCTGCATGATATTATTGATACATACATCGTGTATCTCTTTTCATGTTTCAATATAGTAAACAGCGCTCACGGCAAATGCGCAATGCAAGGCGAGCATTGCCGGCATTCGGGGACAAACCAATTCGGCCATGGATCACAACATCCGGTCAGCATCACGATCCATGGCACAAATCTCCAGTGGATCAGTCAATGTAAAAGTAACGCTTATTCACACAGCGAAACTTCGGATCCTCAGAAAGTTTTGGAATTATCGTCTTTTTAATGACCTGCATCGTGCGGCAAAGGATCTCCGCAAGTTCTTCCTGCGTCAGCTGTGCTCGCCGGCACAGGCGGGAAGCGATTTCACAAAGCCTCCCCGCAGGCAATCTGGCATAGCGAATCGCCCCTTCGGACAATGCATCAAATTCCTCGCGCATGGAAGCATCATAAACAGGCGGGACACCGGGATTAAATACCTCCGCAATGGCATGTGTCTGAAGCGGTTTGTTAATCTTCCTGACCGGGCGAATATCATCGGCGAGAAGCAACTGATGCACAATGGCCTCATTCACTTCCTGAGAAGATGGCGTGCCTTTGATCATCGTGGCGTTTTGATGACGGGCTTCGTCTATTGCCATCTTGCTGCGCCTGGCCAGCCGTTCAGAAAGCGCGCTTTTTGCGCTCCCATCAATGGTCTGAGCGTCCCGCGCATAGGAAAACAGGGGTGGCTGGGTGTTAGCAATGGCTGGCGCTGAAAAACGTACCGAGGCTTCGTCGGCTCTGCCCCCCTTCTTTGCCTCTGCACCATACGCTCCCCTGCCCCGCGGTGCAGCATCCTTCCTCTTTGCCGGTGATTCATATTCCCAACGACGCGGGGGCTTTGGCCTGGCCATCGGACGAGCTGCCACCTTTTCACTCCGCTTTTGGTTCGACAGACGGCTCCCGTCTGCTTCCTCA
>WQTY01000130.1 GCA_009786045.1 Pseudomonadota bacterium
CAATCGCGCTGCAAAGCACCGACTCATTCGCCGCAGACCCCGAACCTGTCACCACCACAAGCCGATAATCTTCCTCCGGCAGGGTCATGAGCTCCAGACAATGACGCCGTATCTCGCGCAAAAGCACCGAGAACTCTTCCTCGCGATGCCCAATGCGGGCCGTCATCATGGCTTCAAGTACGCGCGCCGAAACGTTGACCGGGCCAGGGCACATCAGACAATAACGTTTTCCGCGATCAAACTCTGTTTTTCCGTCTTCCGATCTCAAATCCCTCTCCTCGTCCCACGCACTGGGCAAAACTCAAATGGGAATTATCGCAAAATCTATGCCACATGTCAGCCCCCAAAATGCATCCCATCGCTCCTCTGAAGTCCCAAAGTATTTTCATTTTTCTTTTCGTGGGGGAACTGCTCCCCCTTTAGGGGGACGCCAGCGAAGCTGCTAGGGGGGGCCCACACCCCCTGCAATGCTGCGCATTGCTTGTGGGTGAAGGACAAAGGGCTATTGTTTTGGCTGACATGCCTCACTGCTTCACGAGCAGGAGAAATGCTGTCTGCCTGTGTAAGTTACTTAACCTGAAAACGCTATAAACGACAAAAATCCTTTTTATGGCGATGCGAACCAGTCCAAATTAAGGCGCGGCGTATCTGCTGGCAGATAGCCGCGCCCGGCCGCGTATTGCCTGCCTGGGCAGGCAATAGCGGGCGTTCCAGAAAACCTGCATGAAGCTGCCCCGGGCCAGGGATCGCCAGGATGCCCACCCTATTGAGCGGCCTGCTTGCCAGCACGAAGCTTTTTTCGTATCGCGCGCAAACCCAATGCAATCAGGCTGCCCACGCCTATAAAAGTCGCGCCGGTTAGCATGGTAAAATAAGCTGCCTTATTCAACGTCAGCAAAACCAGGGTCATGATAATGAAAGTGTAAAAATCTCGCTTGGCTACCCAGGCAAACCCACCTGCGATGAGGTCGAGCGTCTTCCGAATCAGGCTGCGGTGCTCCTCGGCTTTGTTTTCCTTGTTCTCCGATTCAAATCCCCACTCAAAGTGATTGTGGCTTGCGATGCCCGTCCGCGCAAACTCTACATAAAACCAAAGCACCGCAATCGTCATCAGGGTGCAGACCACGGCCGCGACATGGAAGTAAAGCGGTTCGGAGGTCATGCGCGCAAGTCCGTGCCCAAGCCCAAGCATAAAAGTGATGTTCGTCACGTCGTCGACCACCGTATCAAACCATTCGCCCGCATGGCTGGCAGTCATGCGCATTCTGGCCAGTTCCCCGTCAATGCCGTCGATCATCGACGAAAGCTGCCACAACAGGACAGCCAGCGCCATGATCCACTGCACCCCGGTCGCGACCAGGCAAGCCCCCACAAGCCCAACCATCAATCCAAAGGCCGTCACCATATTCGGCGTGATGGATGAATTGGCAATACGCTTGCTTATCTGAAGCGAACATGGACGGTTGATGAAATAGGCGACGAGGCCGTCGCTTTCACGTCCAAGGGGCTTGTGCAGCGAGCGCGTCAGGGCTTCCCTGCCTTCTTTGATGTCCGCCAGGTTCCTGACGCGATGATAAAGCGCCCCGGCCGGTGCCGCCAACGTGGTCTGAACAAAATCGCCCATGCCATCCAGTGATTCTTCGTCAGAGAGTATTTTTGAGAACGTTTTTTCTTCCAGAAAATAGATGCCCGTTTCCGCGCCTGCCACCACAACGCGAGCGTCGCCTTCCTGCGGGTGAGTTGCCAGCAAAGCCGGGCTCAGCATCCCATCAAGCAGACAGACACAGCCCCTCTCCCCTGCCATGGCCTCAAGCAGCGTTTCCTTGATGGCTGCAACGCTTCCTCCATAGGGGAGCTTGTTTACGGGTATCGTCACATAAGCGTCCGGCAAGAGGGTGATATCGTGCGGAGAAGCAACAATGATTTCATCAAAACCTGCTTTCTGTGCACTGCGGCAGGCCCGTTCATAAAGCGTCAGCCCGCCAATTTTAATGTGGGCAATACTGAGTCCTTCACAACGATACGGCGGTATATACAAAAGAAATTTCATGCAACGATTCCAACTGCCAGGCCACTTGGGCCATCATCCAGACACAAAACGCAATGCCGCCGGATAACCATCCTGCGGCATCGCAAACTTACTCGGCTTTTTCTGTTTCCTTCGCCTTCTCCCCAAGCACAACATCGTATTGTTCGATATAACGTCTGGCGTATCCCACCGCCGAAATCCACTGCATGGCAATGCCAACGATGATTCCGGCCAGGGCAAGCCAATGCACGCCAATCCCTATCCACGGATGAAAGTGTTCTGCCACAAAATCGGCATGGCGATAGGACTCGCTATTGAGTGCCCAGTCAATCGGCATCAGGAACAACGCATAAAAGATGAAGTTGGAAGCAAGCTTTCCGAGATAGCTTGAGGGGATGCTGAAACCAAGCTGAGCGGCGCTTGTGCGCATGGTAAGAACGCCGATATCCCGAATGCCCCAGGCAAATACAATCCAAATCGACCAAACCCCGGCGTAGAGCGCCACGCACATAACAATAAAGTTAAACAGCATATCCGATACGCCATCCAGCAGTTCTCCCAGCTTCGTGACCATATTGTGCTTGCGTGCGTAGATGCCATCCCAATAGTCCGTCAAACCTGCCGTCAGTCCAAACAGAGCAGCAATGACAGGAAAACCTGCGATGAAAACCGCGGCACAGATAAAAATCGCCGCAACACGATAGATGCAGAGGAGATTTGGGAATTTTACAATGTCTTCATAAAACTTGTGTTTCGCCATCGTATGGGTCCTTGCTGGCAAGTCTCACGAACCGTGAGACGAAACCAAAAGTCAGTCCGTAAATTCACCGCCTAAAATGTCGCCCGTGAGCGCCTTTAAGAACATTTTCAGTTTTCTTTTCGCGGGGGAACGCGTTCCCCCACACCCCCTGCAATGCTGCGCATTGCTTGTGGGTGAAGGGCAAAGTGCTATCGTTTTTGGCAACACACCTCGCCAATGCAAGCAGAAGAATGCTGTCTGCTCGTAATCACTTAACCTGAAAGCGCTCTAACTCCGAACGGCAGAGTTTTCAAGAAACATCTTTGCTCCGTTTAGCCAGGCCCCGCAACAAAATCAAAAGTGGAGTAACATTACTCCACTTTTGACACCCATCTGCCAAAAGTGGAGCAAGCTTACACCACTGATTGGCGTAAGCTTACTCCACCTCCCCCTGTGGAAGGCAGATATCACATGGCATCGGCAGTGAACCGCCAGAAGCCCAACGATGAAATCGTCAGGTACCCAGGTATGGCATCAAGCAGGAAGCATGACAGAAGGCTTGAAAATGTTGAAGGAGTGCCGTACACAGGCAAATGGCATGTTTTTTGCTCATAAATGCGCATTGGCGCATGGTGCATCCTGGTCGGCATGGCAGCCCTGGGGGGTGGAACAATCCAGTCAGGCATGCAAACCACACATCAACAACCGTAAAAAGGCAATTGAGATGACACTAACCGTTAAACCAGCTCAGGGTAAGCTGGGTATTTTGATTCCTGGTTTGGGCGCTGTCGCCAGTACCCTTATCGCTGGGGTTTACAATGTATTGGAAGGACGAGGTCTCCCCGTTGGATCGGTGACTCAGATGGGTACAATCCGACTTGGAAAGCGTACTGAGAATCGTTCTCCTGTCATCAAGGATTTTGTTCCGCTTGCCGGGCTTGAGGATATCGTTTTTGGCGCGTGGGACATCCACGGCGAGAATGCCTATGAGGTTTGCAAGCGAGCCGGCGTGTTGAGCTACGAACACATAGAGCCTATCCGTGAGAAGCTCTCGGCCATCAAGCCCATGGATGCTGTTTTCATGCATGACTATGTTCGCAATCTTGAGATCAAGTGCGCAAAGAAGGCGGCCACAAAGTACGACCTTGCACGGATGCTTCAGGAAGACATTGAGCGCTTTAAGGCAGAGAACCAATGTGATCGTCTGGTGGTTCTGTGGTGTGGTTCAACAGAGGTGCACACGGACATTGCCGAAGTTCATCTCACCCTCGAAGCCTTTGAGAAAGGCCTCAGAGAAAACGATCCACGGATTTCTCCGTCGATGATCTATGCCTATGCGTCCCTTATGTCGCATGTGCCCTATATCAATGGGGCGCCGAACCTGGCGGTGGATTGCCCTGCCATCGTGGCACTGGCGAAGAAGAATCGGGTGGGTGTTGCCGGCAAGGACTTCAAGACGGGCCAGACCCTCATGAAAACGATACTTGCCCCTGGGTTCCGTGCCCGAAGTCTGGGGTTGAACGGCTGGTATTCGACAAACATTCTCGGCAATCGGGACGGCGAGGTTTTGGACGATCCGGGCTCATTCAAGACCAAGGAAGTTTCCAAGCTCTCGGTGCTTGAGCATATTCTTGATGCGGAGAAGTTCCCCGAACTCTATGGCCATTTCAAACACAAGGTTCGCATTGATTACTATCCGCCACGCGGGGATGACAAAGAGGGCTGGGATAATATCGATATTTTCGGCTGGCTTGGCTACCCGATGCAGATCAAGATCAATTTCCTCTGCAAGGACTCCATCCTGGCTGCGCCGGTTGCACTCGACCTGGCGTTGTTGATGGATCTTGCCCAGCGCGCTGGTTTCTACGGTATCCAGGAGTGGCTCAGCTTCTTCTTCAAGAGCCCGCAAACGCGCGAGGGACTCTATCCCGAACACGATCTGTTCATCCAGAAAACGAAGTTAAAGAACACGCTTCGTTACATCATGGGTGAAGCGCTCATCACACATTTGGGACTGGACTACTACGCAGAGGAAGACAAGGCGTAGAACGGCTGCGGCCGAAGCGCTCAGAGAGGAACGCATGCTTAAACACGTGAACGATTATACTGATGCAGGTTTGCCTGACCAGGCCATCATCCTGGCTGCCGGTCTTGGCAGTCGTCTTGCCAAAACAGCAGATGACATCAAGCCGCTTAAAATGGTGGGGGGGCTCAGCCTCATCCAGCGCAATATTGAGCTCTTGTCCCAAACGGGCATCAAAGAGGTCATCATCGTGACCGGCTACCATGCCGACGTGCTGGAAGCCGCGCTGCGGCGCGATTGCGCGCACGTGGATGTCACCCTGCGCTTCCGCTTTAACCCTGACTATCGCAAAAGCAATGGTCTTAGCGTGTTGTGCGCACAGCCTCTTATCCGGGGCAATTTCCTCCTGATGATGGCCGACCATATTTTCGAACCGGCCATGCTCGCGCAAGCCGCCACGATTCGTCCTCCCGGCCATGGCGCTGTCCTTTGCGTCGACTATAAGCTTGACAGCATCTTCGACATGGATGACGCCACAAAAGTTGTGGTTGACGATGGCAGGATTTCGGCGATAGGCAAGGGTCTTAGCACCTATAATGCCATCGACACGGGGCTTTTCGTTTGCACGCCGGCGCTTTTTACAGCCCTGCAGGAAGCGGCAAACCGATCCCCTGCGAGTGATTGTTCGCTCTCCGAAGGCATTGCCACCCTCATGCAGGGTGGGCGCATGATGTCGCACGACATCGGCGATCAGCAGTGGCAGGATGTCGATGACGAGATGATGCTGCAGCAGGCAGAGCGTTTTGTCGGCGCTCATCCATCGCCGCGAACCGTCGCCATCAGTGCCTAGCCTTTTTCTTCTCCTGTCATCCGGCCCTTCCCGCGGAGGGCCTTTTTTGTTGCAAATCGCCATAATTGGCTTGCAATTCTCCTGGATTCACACCAAATAATGGCGGCCTGTCTTCGTCTGACGGGCAGTTATTTATGGATGCGAAATGTTTGCGAAAGCCAAAAATCTAAGTGCCCTTCTTATCTGTGCTTGTTTTCTCAGTGCATGTGCCGGCGGCATGCTGCAGACGAAAGACTTCAAGCAACCCTACTACTTCGCTATTGATCAGAGTGCTGCCATCCCAAAAACAGACGAGCATTACGAAATTCTGCGTCTCGTCCAAAGGTACCGCGATGCCATCGCCTCCCGCGACATTGAAACGCTCAGGTCAATGATAAGCAGGGAATATTACGAAAATGCCTCTACAACCGATGACTTGTCCGACGATTACGGCATTGAGCGCATTGACGAAATTCTCCAGGACTACCTTGCAGAATCGGTCAGGGACATCCGCTTCATCATCGAAGTCAAGCGACTCACCCAGGAACGCTATGAGTACCACGTCGACTACCAGTATATCTGGAATTACCGCTACGAAGTCGCTGGTCAGTCCTATTGGCAGTCTAAAAATGACATCAATCGCATGACCATTATCCGCGAGGATGATACCTGGAAAATTCGCGGCGGTCTCTGATTTGAGGGCAAACACGCAGGTCTGCCCCTGCGTTTTCTGGTGAAGGGGGCAAGCCCCCCTGCGCCGCTATCGGCTGTAGGGGCGACCAGGGAC
>WQTY01000131.1 GCA_009786045.1 Pseudomonadota bacterium
GGTGTCGGCGGTCTCCCTCCGGCGCTTTGCGCCACCTCCCTCAGAGAGGGAGGCATCGACGGAGGGGTGCACGTATCGCTTGTGAGTGAAGTGGCAAAGTACATCGTCAAGACACAAAACCCTGACAAGCGCAGCTCACCTTTTGACCACAAAAGCTATTTTCTCCCAAAAGTATCGTATATTATGGTACTTTATTCAAATTGCGTGATGGTTGCTCAATGGAGGTGTATATTCATGCGCTCAAGTGTATTGGGATTATTGGCAGTTTTGGTGCTGGCGTTTGCTTACAGCCCCCGTGCAGCCCTCGCTTCAGAAGCAATAGCTTGTGAACCAGGCTTTTGCCTTGAGAATGATGTCTGCACACCCTGCAAATCTTGTACAAGCCATCGTGATTGTGGAGCAGATGAATTTTGCGACAGTGCCAGGGGTTATGTATGCTCAAAACGCTGCGTTTCAGATGCCGATTGCAAAAATCCAGGCGCCCAGGATGGCGAATTTTGCCGCAACGACGGACGGTGCTCCCCCAAGGTTTTTGAGACCGTCTGGGAAGTCACCGAGAAAAATTCTACACTTATTCTCCCATTTTACGAAGGGACCTGCGATTTCAAAATCCTCTGGGGCGATGAAGGTCACACCAATTTTGCCAAAGCGGCCAAAGTCAAAGATTGCAGAAAAGTCAAAAACCGGTCACATCGCTATGCCAAACCCGGCACCTACCATGTTCGCATCGTCGGCACCTATGACGGCTGGGGGCAAAACACGCTGAAGGTGACAGATCCTGCCAAAGGTTTCAGATCAGGCACCTCGACCGAACCGATTACAAGTGAAAAAATACAACTCCAGGGCGTGATCAGCTTTGGCCCCGTCGGACTTACCCGGGAAGCCTTCAGTGGCGTGGGCAACATCTTCCTTCCCCAAAACGATATTCCCGATGCTTCAAAGTGGCGTGACGCAAGTGCCACCTTTATGGGGGCTGAGGATTTCAACCAGGATATCGGACACTGGGACACATCCAATGTGACAAGTATGGCTTTCATGCTCTCTGAGGCAGAAGCTTTCAACCGGGATATCAGCCGATGGGACACGTCCAATGTGATAGATATGGTGGGCATGTTTTGGGAGGCAAAAACTTTCGACCAGAACATCAGTCGATGGGACACTTCGAACGTCACGCGTATATCCCTCATGTTCGCCAAGGCAAATGCATTCAACCAGGACATCGGCTTATGGAACATATCAAGCGTTACGGATATGACATGCCTGTTCTGCGAGGCAGAGACCTTTAATCAGGACATCGGATATTGGAATACCTCCAACGTCACAAATATGTACAGCGTGTTTTTTCGTGCAGCAGCCTTTAATCAGGACATTGGCGCATGGGACACATCCAGCGTGACGAATATGATGGGCATGTTTTCGGGCGCAAAAGCCTTTAATCAGGACATTGGACGATGGGATACTTCAAATGTCACAGACATGAATGTCATGTTCCGCGAAGCAAGCGCATTCAACGCAAACATCGGACGCTGGAACACATCGGGCGTGACAGATATGTCAGGCATGTTTGCCGATGCCAAATCCTTCAACCAGGACATCGGCGCATGGGATACTTCGAGCGTCACAAATATGGCAGCCATGTTCCGCGGCGCAGGTGCTTTCAATCAGGATATTGGGCGATGGGATACTTCAAACGTGACGCTCATGTGGGATATGTTCGCAAGGGCGAGCGCCTTCAATCAGGATATCGGATGGTGGAACACTTCGAGCGTGACGGATATGCAAGGCATGTTCGACGGAGCGAGGACATTCAATCAGGATATCGGACGATGGGACACCTCGCGCGTAACGCTTATGCGGGACATGTTCGATGGGGCGAGCGCCTTTAATCAGGACATCGGCGCATGGAACACATCCAATGTCACGGATATGTCAGGCATGTTTGAAGATGCCAGCACCTTCAACCAGAACATTGGCACATGGGACACTTCAAGCGTGACGGATATGGCAACCATGTTCCGCAGCGCAAGTGCATTTAATCAGGATATCGGACGATGGGACACATCAAACGTCACGAACATGACAGCCATGTTTATGGAGGCGAAAACATTCAACCAGGATCTTTCTGCCTGGAAGCTCAATCCCAAGGTAGATTTATCCGTGATTTTTTACGGAACGGCGATATCGGAGGAGACCTATCACAAACTAAAAAGACTGCCTGTCTGGAAGGACGGGGATCTCCACTCTGAGGACTTCGAAGGCTCAGATGACTTCGACGATGTTGGATAGACCTGCTCCCTGATTCGAAGCGCTCGCTGGGGCGAGGTGCTGCTTTCCTCACCCAAAAAGTGCGAACGCGTATTGGGCGAATGCCCAATAGCGCTTCGCCGCGCACGTATTTGGCCCAAGGGCCAAATAGGGCGCGCCTCTCCATCCAATTGCGAGCTGACAACTATTAGCTACTAGCTACGAGCTCAAGCTCAAGCTCAAGCTCAAGCTCAAGCTCAAGCTCAAGCTCAAGCTATGGAACTGCCACCAATTAGCAAAGGCATATTGGCATTTAAAAAACTTAAAAGTTTACTACAAAGTTAGCGCCTATGGCGTGCTTCTCCACAAAAATCCAGCGGGCCAGAACATTAATCCAAAGGCAATGATTTCTGCCCCCAAAGCGATGCAAAGCATCGCAGGGGGTTTGGAGGAACGCGTTCCCCCTAAAAAGCTGCTTGCCTGTGGCGGCGAAACTTCTTAGAGTTGTGGACGCAGTTGTGGCTGTTTCTGTTTTCCCGAATCCATGAGTCATTGCATGAAAACTGTGACCGTTATTGGTGCTGGTCCTGCCGGTGCTTCTGTTGCCATTTACCTGTTGCGTGCGGGTATTTCCACCACCGTCATTTACAAGGATATGGGCGCTTTGGGCAAAGCGCACGCCATCGACAATTATTACGGTCTTGAGCCGCCGATTTCCGGTTCGGAGCTTTTCGAGCGAGGCCTGGCGCAGATTCGGCGGCTTGGGGCAAACGTTGTGCAGGACGAGGTCGTGGGCCTTGCGTATGGTGAGAAGTTTGACGTTCAAACGACGCGTGAGACGTTTCCAAGCGATATCGTCGTTTTGGCAACTGGGACCTCGCGCGTGACACCAAAAATCGAAGGGCTCAAGGCATACGAGGGACGCGGTGTCAGTCATTGTGCCGTTTGCGATGCGTTCTTTTATCGCGGCAGGCATGTTGCCGTGCTGGGATCGGGCGAGTATGCGCTGCATGAGGCGTCGGTACTGCTGCCGATGTCGGCTTCTGTAACGCTTTTTACGCAGGGGAAGGAGCCACCGGAAGCGCTGCCAGAAAACCTTCGGGTGGACAGACGCAAGATCGTCAGACTTTCTGGCGGTGAGAGCCTGGAAAGCCTCACGCTCGAAGGCGATGCGACGGTTCAGGTCGATGGTTTGTTCGTGGCGGTTGGTGTGGCGGGTTCGGCCGATCTGGCGCGCAAGATCGGCGCCGAAGTTTCGGGTGTGCACATTGTCACTGACAGCGATAAGTTAACGACCGTCGAAGGGATCTATGCCTGTGGCGACTGCACCGGCGGGCTGCTCCAGATTGCCAAAGCTGTTTCGGATGGCGCCGTGGCGGCGCAGCACGCCATTCGTTACCTCCGCTCACTCCCCAACTAGCGCCCACACGCGCCACGCCCGTAAGGTATCCATCGTCGAATGAGAGATTTTCTTGTCGCAGAATGGAAGACACTTCTTTTTACGATTGTCTTCTGCAGCGCCATCTTTGGCTGGTTCTATTTTGACGAAGCAAGGCATGTGCTCTCCACGAAAGCGGAAACAGCACACCATTACACCTGTCTCAAGCCAGGCGAAGCCCTTGCGGGTTTTGAACTGGGTTTGACCCAACAGGCTTTCGAGAACGGCGCGCAGGCAAAGAATTTCTCCAGACTGCCGGATGAGAGCCCACTGGGAATGGCGAGTTTCGGCAACGCGGAGGGTTCTTTACGGCTGAATTTTTTTCAGGACAGGCTTCAAACGATTGAATACTATCCGGCCACGATGGCACCAGACGATGCCTGCCGGCGTGATTTTGCAGAATGGGCCAGGCACTCGCCGCAGAATTCAGCGCCAATATTCGCCGAGGGCAACATATACGCCAGGCATCCAGGCGTCATTGTTGTCAGGCATGAGGCTCCCGACGCTCCCCTCTCAAACACAAATGCGGCGACAACGTCATTGCGCGGCTGGATTGTGACCCCTATCCTGTAATTTTGTGCATTTTTATTTTTTCTGTGGGGGAACTCGTTCCCCCACACCCCCTGCAATGCTACGCATTGCTTGTGGGTGAAGTGGCAAAGCGCAAGGATGGAAATTTGGAAGCTCTCTTGCTCAGCAGCACAGCGACAATGAAATCCAACCCTGGCACGCATAACCCGATCTCGGAATAATCACCGAAGAAGTCAGATACAATCAATTTCTTCGCCGATCATTGAGCAGGTAAGGTCATATGCACTGCAATCGACTCGCACGACCTCATCTTCATAGCAAAACAGCGCGGCATTTCCATCGCATGAGCTTTTGTAGGTGGCTTCCAGGCATGACTGAACAAGGCACGAATCGCTGGAAGTACATTCGCTGGCACAAAATTGCATGTCCCAAACATTGCGCGGGCGATAGCCCCCCCCAACTACAGCTTCGCACCACTTAGTAACCACGATGTTCATCCCTTCCACAACTGTCATGCATGAACGCTCCTCACCCTCGCCTTCACACTCAAATATGGGATTAATACACACGGTTCCCTTCGGATCTATGAACGTCACACAAGTCCTCGATTCACAATCAAATGTCCTGACGAAGCCATCCACGCAAGCAGTGGCCATGTTGCCCTCGCAAAACCCATCAAAAGTCCACTCATTGCATCTCCGAACGTCGCACGAAGTGTCAGAAGTACAGGCACCAGCACAATACTCTACCTCATGAATTCCGTATGCGTAGTACTTATCCTCATACTCAGAATGCACCGATCCGCAGTTTTTGTCAAACAAGACGCTGACGCCTTCTATCGTTTCGCATACACGCTCAATGCCTATGTGTGAACACTTAAATATGGGGTCAATGCATCTGGCCACGAATCCCAAACCTAAGAATTTAATACAATCGTCTGACTCACAATCGGATGCCGAAACGACACCATCATCGCAAAAGATAATTTTGTTGCCATCGCAATAGTCGTTAAAAGATGCCTCATCGCATTTGTCACCCAGCTCGTACGTCTTAACTTCGTCTTTACAACTGGCAAAGCCACCCGCCAACACGACCAATGCCAAAACCAAAACTCTTTTCATGATTTCTGTCCTCTGGGAAGTAGCACTCAACAGGTGCTGCCTTTCAGGCACAACACCACTGCCGCATGCACATTCAAAAAGCACGCCAATCAACGCAGCATTTGATTTGAAAATGGCCTCATTCTGACCTGGCCAGAAAAAATAAAAAAGCCAAGTCAATGTGCCGAGCTGACGCCGTGACGTCAGCTCACCTGGTGGCGCTTTCTTTTGAGGAACGCAGTCTACTCGCAGCCGGCGATGCCATCGTCCAGCAGGCAGGAAAGCCCTTCAACCTCACAATCCCTGCGCACCACATAACCATCGGAGCAATAAAAGGCAACATCGCCTGCACACAATTCTTCGTATGTGGCTTCCGAACATTTCTGAACGTCGCAACTGGTGTCAGAAGTACACTCGCTGGCGCAGGGAAGCATGTCCATATCAACCAGATAGTGTTTTCCATCACTGGCAACATGGCATTCCATGTCATACAGATCCGTGTAGCCCTCATCCTTATCGCATGCCTTCGTTTTGGCGCCAGGCGTTGCACACTCAAGCGAAGAAAGCGCGCAATTGGCAAAATTCACGCTTTCGAACCTGACACAGGCGTCCGATTTGCAATCGTATGCCGCGACGACACCCTCATCGCAATAGATGGCTTTATTGCCATCGCAAATCTCGACAAACTTATCTTCATCACACCGAGCCCCCAACGCGTAAGAAAGCGCTTCATCGCCTGGTTCTTCGCCAACAGGAAGCTCACCATCGGGCTTGTCCGGCGTCTTTTTATCCTCGCCGCAACCGGCCAAACCGGCCACCAACGCTGCCAATGCTAAAATTAATAATCTTTTCATGACCTGCCTTCTTAGAGAGATAGCGCCGTATCACGCGTCTGCGCGCAGCGCCCCTGTCAGCTATAACGATAAGAAAGCCATTTTGTTTCCAAAAATCAATGCCGCCGGACAGCATATTTTTTTATGGGGGAGTCGTGGGGGAGCATTGCTCCCCCACACCCCCTGCGATGCCGAAAGGCATCGCTTGTAGGTAATGCAGTGGCAGAACATTTTCT
>WQTY01000132.1 GCA_009786045.1 Pseudomonadota bacterium
CCCGTCCGGTTCGCAAAACAGCGGCTCGACCCCGGCGCCCAAAGCACTCAGAATATCCAGCGCAAACGGGCCGGCAACGCCGTTGCCGCCATCGACAACCACGCGAATTCGCCCACTCAGCGAAACGCGCGACACGATGGCTTCCCTGTAGTCATCCAAAATCTCGCTCTCAGACAGGCTGCCGGGCCGATCGGCGGGGGCAATGGGCGACGAAAGGCGAGCCCAGATGGCCTGGATGTCATCGGACACAAAAGAGGATGTTTTTCGGCAAATCTTGAGCCCATTGTCGAAGATG
Source organism: Pseudomonadota bacterium (assembly GCA_009786045.1). GTDB lineage: Bacteria > Myxococcota_A > Bradymonadia > UBA4248 > UBA4248 > WQTY01. Next base: position 296 of record WQTY01000132.1, read on the forward strand.
GGATTGTGCGATCCGGTCACCATGACGCCGCCATCGTGCCCATGCTGGTGGAGGGCGAAATAGAGCATGGGCGTCGTCGTCTGGCCGTAGTTCACCACGTTGACGCCCTGCCGCGTCAACCCTTCGATGAGGGCCTGGACGAGTGCTGGCGAGTGCGTTCGTGCATCGCAGGCCACAGCCAGGGTCGAGGAAGGCGGAAAGTGTGCGTCGGCCAGGGCGGCACCGATGTCGCGAACGACTGCGGGGGTGAGCTGCGTTCGGACATCTCCGCGGATGTCATAGGCCCGAAAAATATGCGGATCGACAGGCGTCATGGTGTCTCCTCTACTTCGTCAACAATAGCCTTTCTGAGGCTGTTTTTGACACGATGGCGTACGCGTCTTTGGCGGCCTTCTCCAGAATGCCGGCATCGTGCTGCGCGCTGAGGTGTGAAACGGCAGTGGCTCGGATGATGGCCAAATCGTCGCCTGCCAACTCGCGAAGGGTGTCGTGGGCCTTGGGCGCCTGATGGCGAGCAAGCGCTTGAATGGCCTGAATTCTGAGTGAAATGCTGGGGGCAGATTTGGCATATTGGATGGTCTGTGCCAGAAAAGCGTCCAGATCGCCCACCGCTGCCAATTCGAGGCACATCCCAAGCCATTGTTCGTCTTTGGCATCGAGCCAGGTTTTGAGATAGGGCTCAATGGCTCTGACCCCCTGGGCAACCACTTGCTGCACCGCTTCGTCGCTGAGATCGATGCCAAGCAGGCCTTCGGGATAAAGCAGGTCGCGCATCATCTGGCGCTGCGCGCCCGAATTCGTTGTCCGCGCGAGCCGAAGCATGGCTTCGCGCAAAGCGTTCGGATGATCTACGAGCCATGAATTGGCCGATGCCCCAGGATTCTCCTGGGTAGAAAGCGCGATGAATTGTGAAAGCAGGCGCTGTGCGCTAAGATGCGGAGCATAGTACGATGCCGTGGCATAAACAAAGGCACCCTGAAATTCGACGGCCGTCGGCATGGAGATATCGGGCCTGGTATCTGCCTGGCGCTCGTTCCTGCGCTGATAATTCCGAAGAATTCGCGCCACCATTTGTCTCTCGTTCGCCACCTGGCTCTCCCAGGCAATCCGAAACAACGCCGCTGCCGCTTCGTCGTCGTGGCTTTGGGCAATTCCCCAAACCGGGAGCTCTGTCCCAAGGGCAATCAGGTCATCCGGCTGCCCCATGCGTTTGTTGTGCATGACCTGGCTTTCGAAGCGCTCGCGGACCGCATCACTGCTCACCCCCATCCAGGCCAGGGCCCAGGCCGCCGTATCCTGCACGAGGGGACTGGGATCATCCTGCAGCCGCCTGGCGATGACATCGCCCGTGTACCCCTGGCGCGTCAAACCGATGATCGCCAGTGCTCGAAAGCTATCGACGGACATCTCCAATACTTTAAGCAGGGCAGCTCGTGCCGAGTCTGAGTGAATCAGTCCGAGTGCCCAAATGGCATACTCTCGAATGGCCCGTGGATAATGGGGTTCGAGGAGTGCCTCAAGAAAGGGGACCGCTGCGGGCTGCTGGGCATATCCCATGGCCCGAATGGCCAGAATCTGATTATCGCGCAAGACAGGATCGTCTTTGATCTCAGCGACGAAACGCCCCAATGCAGGCATCACCGAAGCGTGAGGCAGCCACTGGGCCAAATTCAGTCCCTGTGTTTGCAGGAAAACATCGTCCGAATTGATCGCCAGGAGGATGGCACGCGAGTATTTCTCAGCCAGCATGCGAAGCGCATGCCGTGCGGTATACACCGACTGTGAAGACTGACTCTTGAGCGCCAGGATGTGGCCCTGCGCCTGGGCCAAAGCGAGTCGAAGCAAAATGGTGGTATACAGGCTCTGGTGTCGTGGCGCCCGAATCAGTGGCAGGAAGGGTCCTTGTCCTTCGAGCGCCTCAAGCTCACCGCGCCAGGCGTGATCATCAATGACCCGATTCGCCGACTTTTCGATCAGCATGGCATCGGGCGATTCGGCGACAATCCTGACATAGAGGGCGCTTGCTTCATTATCTTTGCCCAATATTGACAACGCCGTTGCCAGTTTAAAGGCATAGCCGAAATTCCTGGGATCTATCTGGAAAGCAATGTCGTAGTAGTGGGATGCCTGTTCGTACATGCGCCGGCGTTGATAAAGGTCAGCCATCATCTCGTTGACAAGCGCATCGTTGGGGTTGTCATCAAGCACTTCGGCCAGGCGCTGCTGAGCTTTTGCAAGTTCGCCCATGGAATCGTGCAAGTCGACCAGTGCCATCCTGGCCTCGCGCCCGTCATCCCCGCCGCGTGCCACGAGCGTTTCCAGCACCGCTTGTGCCTGTTCTTTATCTCCCCTGGCGAGATGCGCTGCCTGCAGCATCCGAAGGAGGTCGGTATCGTGGCGATGGGCAGCCTCAAGCGGCGACAGCAAACTCAGGGCGTCATCCGGACGTTTCAAAGCCAGCGCCAGCTCGGCCATCAGCATGGCCCACTGTACCTCCTGCACTGAAGCCTCGCGCTGCCCCCACGACTGACTGCGCTTTTTGGCTTCCTCGAAAACGGCAGGCACTTTGGATGTGCTCATTTTTGTGTAGATGTCGGCCATCTGTCTGGCAGCCATCTTGCGCACACCGCGGCTGGCACACGTTTCAGCCAGTTGCTCCCAGGTCTGCAAAGCTTCGGCAAAACGATCATTCCTGCTCAGCACCTCGGCATACTGAGAAAGCAGGCTGCAATCCTTTGGACTGGCGGCAATGGCCTTGGCATACAGGGCCTCTGCTGCTTCCATGAAATTGTGATCCTGATAGATCCTTGCGAGCGTCTCAAGCTTTGTCGCCCTGTCCATGGGGATACGCTCAATGCGCGCCCACACTTCCATGGCATCGGCGCGCCTGCCGGCGGTGGCATAATAATCGCCAAGCGCTTCGATGACGCTGATTTCGTTGGGTCTCTTTTTCAGCCAGGCCTGGTAGATCTCGACTGCCCTGGCGCCACGCCCCAACATCAGGTAATGATCCGCCAGGGTCATCTGGGCATCCAAATCGTTGGCAAAATCCTTTCGTGCCACATCCAGAACCTCGATGGCCGCATCCGTCTGGCGCTGTTGCCAGAGCGCATCGGCAAGATCGAGCCGGTAGGCAATGTGATTTGGAATGGCTTTTATGAGCGCGCGCCGGGCTTCGAAGACGCGCGCGTTATCGCCCTGAGCACGGTAGAGATCTATCAGACGCTCGCGCGCTTCAGGCAAGCCCGGACGCATGGTGACAGCCTTGAGCAGATGTGCGATGGCCTCCTGGGGCTGATTGGTTTCTTCGTACAATGCTGCCAGGGTCAGGAGCTGATCGTAGTCCGGTGACCTCCATGACTTTGTCAGCATTTCCAGAAGCGCTTCGACACCTCCCATACGCCGATAGAGAGCAATCTTGCGTGCCAGGATCTCTCGCTGCATCCAGTGCCCCTGCGAGAGAGTCTCGCCCAAAGCTTCATATCGGCGCAAAGCCTCGGCATCATTGCCCTCGCGCTCATAGAGCTCGGCCACATCAAGGGTAATCTGAGCTCTGTCAGCACTCGACGTACCAGAAAATTTCTCGGCTTCTGACAGCACCTGACGTGCTTCTTCATAAAGTCGGTTCTGGGCATAGATCTGCGACAGCTCGCGACGCAAAAACAACGAGTTGGGTGTCATGGCCAGAAGTGCCGACAAATGCGACTTGGCCTTGGCAAAATCGCGCCGGGCAAGCGCAATCTCTGCCAAAGCCCTCAAAATCTCCTGTTTTTCGGTTCTGTCCTGCGTCATCGCCAGCGCCCGCTCGTACGAAGCCGACGCCATGACGTAGTTCCTGGCCTCCATCTCTGCCGCACCCATTGAGCGATATACCAGCGCCGTTTCTCGAATTTTGGCGGCTTCCCGATAGCTCGCCAGCGCCTCTTCTGATCTGCCGCCATGCCGATACATATGGCCCAACACCATTCGAAGCGTATAATCCCCAGGTTTTTTGGCCACTTTTTCTTCATAAGTGCGCAGCAATCTGGTGTACGCAGCCCCCTTCCCTACCGACTGCATGAGCTGCTTAAACGCATAGGACTCCTCTGGCGATTGATCCACCAGCTGCTGATAGCGCTCCAGCCTTCGCGCCTCAATGGTGGCATCGTCCGCTGCCCAGTTCTCCTGGGCACTGGCATGCATGCCAAACCCACCACTCGCGCACACAACAGCAGCAACCAACCATTTTCTCAGAAAATCCCCGCGCATTCGCCCTCTCCTACTTTTGCGTCTCGCCACTAAGCCAGCCATAAAGGTTTTCCAAATCTTCACACTGACCACGCACATTCGCCACCACACACATGCGATCACCGACCTCGATCGAAATCCTCGACGCCCCCCAGCGCCCCTTAGACGGCATATACAAAACGCGTGAAACTTCACTGAAATTCACCCCGTCATGCGCATAGGTCTCGCTTGTAAGACGACGGGCAAACACCAGACGACGCCCTTCCTCATCAATGAAAACCACCGCCTGCCGCAGCCAGGCAGACACCAGTGATGCGACACCCACCAGCCCCAGGGCGATGAGGAAGAATTTCCCTAAAAAAGCAAGAAATCTATCGCCCTCCCTGGCATAATCGTGCAGAAAATCTGGCAAATAGAGCGCCACCATCGCCAAAAGCGCCAGCGCCATGCCCTGGGCAAAGGCGACACCAAAAACACAGAAAAAACTCCGCCGTGTTGCAGAAACCCTTCGCCAGAGGCGCACTTCCTGACCAGGCAGGCCAAACCTGACCTCACGCATCGCAAGCTCGCCGCCCAGCACCGGGAACTTTGCCCCTCCCAATTTTTCTGACACGCAAGCCTTCTTGCCCCGTTTACGCATAGCTTCTCCCTCGTCTTCATCACGCACAACACAAGTACAACTCTAGCATAACGCGGGCAAAGCATTCCAACAAATGCGGATCGGGGATCAGGGCAACAAACGGGGCGCCACACACATCATGGCGCGGCGTATCTGCCACGCAGATAGCCGCGCCCGCAACGCGTATTGGCCTGTTCAGGCCAATAGCGTGCGTCCTAAAGCATGGGTCAACTGCCTCCAATTCATGATGAAATTTTCCAAAATAGGGGTAAAAGGGCCTGCCCGCAAGGAGCAGGGTTTAGGTCACGAAGGAGCCATCGGCATGAATTTTCAGCAGTTAATTCTGACGCTTCAGCAGTTCTGGGCGTCTAAGGGGTGCATCATTCAGCAGCCCTACGACATCGAAAAAGGCGCGGGCACATTTAACCCGGCGACGTTCTTCAGAACCCTTGGACCGGAACCGTACAACGTGGCGTTTGTCGAGCCATGCCGCCGCCCATCCGACGCGCGATACGGCGAAAATCCCAATCGCTGGGGCGCGTACTACCAGTTCCAGGTGATTCTCAAGCCCAGCCCCATCGACGTTTTGGATCTCTACTTCGATTCGCTGCGCGCCCTGGGCATCGACCCGCTGGCGCACGACATACGCCTGGTCGAGGACAACTGGGAAGCCCCATCGCAAGGTGCCTGGGGCTGCGGATGGGAGGTCTGGGCCGACGGCATGGAAGTCACCCAGTTCACCTATTTCCAGCAGGTTGGCGGATTCGAGCTCAACCCGGTTTCGGCCGAAATCACCTATGGCCTCGAACGCATCGCCATGTACATGCAGGACGTCGACCGCATCCACGACCTCGAATGGGTCGACGGCATCAAATATGAGGACGTGCACTTGCAGGCCGAAATCGAACAAAGCCACTACGCCCTCGAAGAAGCCGATGTGCCCATGCTCCTGAGCCTCTTCGACACGTACGAAAAAACCTCCAAACACCTGCTCGAAAAAGGCCTGGCCTTCCCAGGCTACGACTACGTACTCAAATGCTCGCACGCCTTTAACCTGCTTGATGCACGCGGCGCCATCTCCGTCACCGACCGACAGGCCTACATCGCACGCGTCCGCACTCTCTCTCGACTGGCCGCACAATGCTATCTCGACCGCCGCCAGGAACTCGGTTTCCCTTTATTAAAGTAGTTTTTTTGTGGGGGGACATTGTCCCCCCACAC
>WQTY01000133.1 GCA_009786045.1 Pseudomonadota bacterium
TGCTTTTCGCCCATATAAAAACGCCGGCGTATTGCGCCGTGGCGCAATAGCCGGCGGGCAGCGGCGTATCGGCGGATACGCCGATAGCCGTGCCGCATGGAAGCCTAAAGTGTGTGCATTTCGACAGGGGCCAGGGACGCCTGGGTCTGGGCAGTTTCCCAATAGTGAAAGATATAAACGGCATGATGTTGGCTGGCGGCGTCGTTGAGCTGGGCGTAGAGTGCCCCGACGGCGTTCAGCGCAGGGATTGACAGGCGCGAGGCGCGGTGGAGAGGTTTTTGGACAGGCTGGGCGGTGAGGATGGCGTCGAAGGCGGTTTGGTAGACGCGGTCGAAGCGCACGCGATGTTTGAGTTGTGTGAGGAGTGGTGTTGGGAGGCGTTCGTCGTCGTCGAAGGCCTGGCGGATTTCGGCGTGGAGTTTGGGATGCTGGGCCAGGATGAGATCGATGAGGAGGGATTCTTCGATACAAAGGCGCAGGCCGTCGCGCATGGCGGCGACGTGTTCGGGCATGGCAAGGGCGAATTCGTGGGCGATGGGCGGGGTGGTTTCGGGGGTGGCGTGAAGCAGGCCGAAGAGGTGTTCCGGGAGGAAGCCGATCCAGGGCGTGCTGGTGCCAAGGACGAAATCGAGTATTGGGTGTGTGGGTGGGTTTTGGAGGGATGTCTGGCCGGTATGGCCGCCAACCCGGCATGTGACGACATCGCAGAGGCCGGTTAACAGGGCATCGTGGTCGATGAGGCATGCGGATGCAGGGTTTGTGGGAAGGTCATCAAGCAGGGCGAAGATGGCGCCGGCATCGCGGATAAAGGTCATAAAGACCTGACTTCGCCAGTAATCGCGCAGGACGCCCAATTCGAGTGCTTCGGTGGTGTTGGGTGGTGCGCTTTGGAAACTTTCCAGATAGTAGAGATAGCGTTGGGAAATGTCGTCGATTTTTCGGAAGTCGGCGTAGGCATCGTGCATGGCAATTGCCATGGCGACGTTCTCGACGAGTTGTCGCAGGAGATCGTCTTTGCGATGCTGATCGAAGTGCTGCATGGCCGGGAGGATGTATTTCTGAAAGCGCACGCCGTCGATGCGCCCCACCATGGCCACTATGCCAGTGGGTGTGGAAGGGGGCGAGTTTTCGAGAGGCGGGTGTGCCGCAGCCTCGGCAGGGGTTCTGGGAGGATGTTTCGCGGGGCGCTGGCGCGATTTTTTGGCATTTTTTTTCATGCAGTTGATCATTCCAGGAGCATGTTATCGATCAGCCGGACGTTTCCGACGCGGACGGCAAGGAGCATGATGGCACGATTTGGTATCTGGTGGTGGAAAATTTCGAGGGTTTCTGGATCGGCCACAGCGATATATTCAATTTGCGCGTGTGGTTTTGGCAGGATGAGTGAGGCGGCGGTGTCGGTGAGCTGGCGGGCGTCGCGCTCTCCGTTGAGGAAGGCCTGGTGTGCTGCCGCGAGTCCTTGGGAGAGGGCAATGGCACTGGGGCGTTCTTCCTGGCTGAGGCGGACGTTTCTGGAGCTCATGGCGAGTCCGTCGGGTTCGCGGACGATGGGGCAGCCGATGATTTGGCAAGGGAGTCCGAAATCGTGGACCATGTGCTGTACGACCCGGAGCTGCTGGTAGTCTTTTTGTCCGAAGAAGGCGAAGTCGGCGCGGCTGATGCACAGGAGTTTCATGACGACGGTGGCGACGCCTCGGAAGTGCCCCGGGCGAGAGGCGCCGCAGAGGTGGTCACCCAGGTCTTTGACATCGACCCAGGCAGCATCCTGACCGTTGGGATAGAGGGTGTGGACATCGGGAATGAAGACGACATCTGCGCCGGCTGCCTGACACAGGGCAATGTCCATGGCCTCATCCCGCGGGTAGGCGGCATAGTCTTCGTTTGGGCCGAACTGGGTGGGATTGACGAAGTCGGTGACGATGACGGCGTCGCATTGGGCGCGGGCGGCACGGATCAGAGAGAGGTGCCCTTCGTGCAGGTAGCCCATGGTGGGGACAACGGCGACAGATTTTGCAGCGCGCTGATGTATTTGTGACCAGCGCGACAGTGTTTCGGCTTCGCGAATAATCGTAATGGTTTCCAAAGTTGTTTCTCCCAGATTTTTACGTGGGGGAACTTGTTCCCCCACACCCCCTGCGATACTTCGTATCGCTTGTGGGTGAAGTGACAAAGTGCATTGTTTGTGGCCACATCCCTTGCATTGTGAGCAGGGAAGAAGCAATCTGCTTATGTTTGTTGCTTCGTGGCGGGGGGCACAAGTGACTTAAATTAAAAACGTTCTGACGTTCTAATGATAGCTTTCGCCGTCGTTTGGGTAAGTGCCTGACCTGACCTCGTGCGCATAGGCTTTGAATGCTTCGATGGCGGTTTCTCCGAGCATGGCGAAGGGGCGTACGAATTTGGCGGGTTTTTCGAGACCCATTCCGAGGCAATCCTGCAGAACCAGAACCTGGCCATCGCAATCGGGGCCGGCGCCGATGCCGATGGTGGGGATGTGCAGGGCCTGGGTGACACGCGCAGCCAGTTGTCTCGGAACGCATTCCAGAACGATGCTGAAGGCGCCCGCTTCCTGGAGGGACTGAGCATCTTGCAGCAGGGCTTCGGCGGCTTGTGCCTCCTTGCCCTGGACGCGGTAGCCTGAGAGCTGGTGAACGGATTGTGGTGTCAGGCCAAGATGCCCCATGACGGGCACGCCAGCCTGCGTCAGGGCCTGTGTGAGCGGCACACAGCGCTCACCGCCTTCGAGCTTGACCCCGTGTACGCCACCCTCTTTCATGAGCCGAAACGCCGCCCGAAGTCCGTCTTCGAGGCTGGCCTGGTAGCTTCCAAAGGGAAGGTCGGCCACGACAAAGGGGCGCTGGCAGGCACGCATGACGCACCGGCTGTGATAAATGATATCCTCGACGGTCACGGGAACAGTGGTGCTTCGGCCCTGCATGACGTTTCCGAGGCTGTCGCCAATCAGGATAACCTCTATCCCGGCTGCCTCCACCAGGCGTGCAAATGTGGCATCATAAGCAGTGAGCATTGAGATCCTCTCACCCTGTGTCTTCATGCGCTTCAAATCTGCGATAGTCATGGCCATGTTAAATGTTGCCCTCCAGATTGAGCAGGTGACCTGACCGCTGCTGCTTGGTTTGGAGATAGCGAGCATTGTGGGCATTGGGCGTGATGATGATGGGTTCGCGGGCAACGATGCGGATGCCGCATTGCGTAAGCCCTTCGAGCTTTCGCAGGTTGTTCGTGTACAGGTCGACGGAAGCTACGCCAAGTGCCTTGAGCATGGCAGCTGCAAGGCCGTAGGCGCGCATGTCATCGGCGAAACCCAGCTGGATGTTGGCCTCGACCGTGTCGCAACCCTCATCCTGAAGATGGTAAGCGGCGATTTTATTGGCCAGGCCAATGCCGCGCCCCTCTTGGCGCATATATAAAAGGATGGCGTGGGGCAGGGTGGCGAAATGGCATTGCGCCAGTTCGAGCTGCTGCCTGCAGTCACACCGAAGCGAGTGAAAGACGTCGCCTGTCAGGCATTCTGAATGCAGGCGCATGGGAACCATCTCCTTGCCGACGACATCACCGCGAACCAGAGCGATATCATCAATACGTTTGTCGCCCGCCGCAAAAGCAACGATGCGGAATGTCCCGAATTGCGTCGGAAGATCCGCTTGTGCAAAGATATCAAGCACCGGGCAGTCATCTGCCTTTGTGTTTAAAATCATGACAATTCCTGGGGTTCAGAGTTTCCGGCTGCTTGTGGCATATCCCTCCCTGTGCCGCAGCAGTCGGGCGCGGGTTTAATGCATTTCAGCGTTTTGGCAAGAGAATTCCTTGTTCAGCGGTTGTGCCTGGCGTTTGTTTTCATCAAAACATGGCGATGCCCCGAAGCAGCCCAGATGTCCTGCAACCGAATCATCCTGATCGCCGCATGCCGGCATGGCAATGGTCAGAACACGTCATCCATTGCCGCTGCACGGATATTCACAGCGCTTTTTTGCCATCTGCCTCATTCGATGGTGATGGACTCGATATAGTCCAGCCGTGGGAAAGACTGTTTCAGATAGGCATTGCCCTGGCTTTGAATTCTGCCCTGATGGGGAGATTCGGCATACTCGAAATTGAGTGCATCTAAGATTTCCATGCCCTCTATAATCTTCCCGATGGGGGAAAACCCCATTCCATCAAGCCTTTCATTGTCGGCAAGGTTGATGAAGAGCTGCGTGGTTCTGGTATTGGGGCCTCCCGTGGCAAATGTAAGCGTGCCTCGCTTGTTGGACATCTTGACGGGGTCGTCCTGGATGGTGGCCTCTCGCCAGACTTCGCTGAGGATGGGTTTGCCATGAATGCCGAATTGCACGACAAATCCCTTGACCATACGGAAGAGGGCGATGTCAGAGAAGAAACCGTTCCTGACGAGGTTATAAAACCTGTCAGCGCCAAACGGAGACCAGTCACGTGTGATTTCGATGCGTATGTCGCCTTTGGTGGTTGCCATTTTGACAACGAAGCTATCCGGCGCCGTTTCGTTAAGATCTGAAGGTTTAAGGAGCTTGGCCGTGGTGTCTGCGTCGGCCTTTGGTGCGCTGGCGTTTTGCGCAGCCGCACTGTCTTTTTGCTGTGCAGCATCCGTGACGGTTGGCGCCGGTTTTTCGGTGGGCGAACAGGCAAGGAGGAAAAATGTCAGCACCAGGGAAGGGAGGAAAAAGTATCGCATGAAAGAGACCTCTTGTTTAGGGTAACGGGTGGAAAACCGCACACACAGAAATAGCCCGTTCGGCAAAAGCCCGGGCTTGATCGCATGGCGTGCGGGTGACTTTCCCCTGGTGCTCAGGCACCAGGGGAAGGCGTGCACTATGGGGTAAGTTTTTTGCCGGTATCGCGTGCGCTGTCGACGGAACCTTTGGTGTCATCGACTTGTTTGACAAGATCGTCGAGCTTGTTGTCACTGCCCTGGGCTCGCTTGCCCTGGACAACAGGTGCACTTTGGCCCGCACCCAGCTGCGCAGCCTCGGGCTGACCCCAGACCACGAGAATATCATTAAGCGTGTCGGCATTTCGCATGAGCGCAACGTTCATTCTCGACTGGCCCAGCGCATCCCGGATTCTGTAGGCATAGTCTTCGAAGCCTTCCCGGTACCAGATTTGCGGCACCAGCTCGGGGCGATTGCTCTTGCCAATTTCGGCAACAGCAAAGTTCCTGGATTCGAGCCTGTTTCTCATCGCAGCAACGGTGGATTCGCCAATGGTTCCGGCGCCATTGACAAGCGCAATTCGGACATAGCCGGTCAGGAGCTTGAAGTTGGGGTTGTCCCGCAGGGATTCAAAATCGTTGTCGCTTCGGGCTCTGATCAGCTGCTGATCGGCCACAGGATCATTCCAGGTGTAGAGCTCCTCAAGGCTTCTGAGCGCACCTCGCTCGTCACCCGAAATTGCCTGAGCACCGGCCAGGTCATACTTTGCTGCCACATAAAAGGGATTGGCATCCAGGGCTTCGTTGTAGAGTCGGATAGCGGCGCCAAACGCTTTTTTCTTGCGCTCCGCCGTGGCACGCTTATGGAGATTGGAAGCCTCGGCCATCTTCCTGTCAGGAACCGATTGAACCTGAACGGTATTTTTGATGCGCTCAAACGGATTCGAAGACGCAACGGCCTGCCCGCCAATGGTTGTGTCGCTTACCGATGTGCAGACCATGTTATCGGGGATCTCCTCGCGAACCTGACCATTGTTGCCAAGGGGATGGCGGGGGATGCAAATTCGCGAAAGCGCCGCATCGGCAACCGCACGATCATAAGGATCGGGCGACTTATGGCTCACCTCACTGAAGGCGACGGCATACATGGAGCGTTCCTTGAGGGGAATCTGGTCGACATGCCGATACATCTCCCACATCTTGGTGCAGTGCGAAAGCCTCGTCAGGCCATAGGCGTGCGGCGATTTCAGGACTTCAGCACAATCGCCCTTATTTTTTTCCCAATAATCAATGGACGTGGACGTCCTCTTCGCACCATCGTCGGTAGCGCAACCCAAAAGGAGCGACGCCAAAAGCGCCAAAGTGAGAAGTGTGATGTGTTTCATCGCCGCCTCCGCTTGATAGATGAAGTGAGGAGGGAGATGGGCGCCAGCATGGGCACCATCACCCCGTCTATTTCTATATGATCGAAACCCCGAAATAAAGGAGATAAATCCAAATAAATCCTTAAGCCCTGTGAGGGGGCAGCGCCCCCTGCGCCGCTATCGCACTCGCCTTATCACTGACGGCAGGGTCGCGGCGTCGAAATGGTGCAGATTCCAGGAAGCAAGGAGGCGTGGA
>WQTY01000134.1 GCA_009786045.1 Pseudomonadota bacterium
GGGGGAGCAAGCTCCCCCACGAAAAAAACTTCTATGGATACTGCAGCTGGAGCTGGTGTTTTCCGCTGCCCGCAACGATCAGTGCCTGGCTGCCGTCGCCCGTCATGGGCAAAACTTTGATATCAAGCGCCTGCCCATTGAGCGATATGGATTGCGGTGTGCCATAAGCCGTACGAAGAGGGATGGCCAGAGTATATTGAAATGGCGCTTCGGGGAGTTCGATGCTGACATCGAGGCTTCGGTTGGCGGGCTGAAACCTCGACTGGATACGGGCTTGCTTTCGCAGGCTGTAGTGGTGCATAAAACCCTGCACAGTGGCGACCCAGATACCCCTTTCGATGGCCTCGGCCATGAGGCCAAGCCATGCTTCCAGGACGCGGTAATGAGGCGCTCGCATCATGGTATCAGCACTGAAGTGAACCACAACGGGCTGCTGATAGAGGGTGTTGGCTTCGTTGAGAAGCTGCCGCAGAAACCTGGCATCAATATCGCCCAGACCATAGGCATCGGTCACGAGGGTGGGCAGGATATAAAGAGGGAACGGGAGGCCATTTCGCTCAAGGGGCAGGAAGGGAAAACCTGTGCCAAAGAGGTAACCAAAGTGACCGGCTTCGGAGGGACCGTAAGTGAGATCGATGCGGCACCTGGCAGCGGTAAGTTTTCGAAAAGTATCGACGTAGTTGTTGTCCCAATTTTGGTCGGCCATTTTGCACGTATCGACATTGTGACCGGCACGCACCGAGAGAATCTGCCGCTGATCGGCAATGCTGCGCTCAATGGCCACGGGAGTAAAAAAAGATGGGCCATAGTGTCGATAGGTCACGCCGGCGGGAGGACGCAGGATGGATACCGCCGGTTCAAAGTTTCGTGCTTTGAGAGATGTCAGCCAGGCAGCGCGGGTATTGTCGGTCGTCGCCAGAATGGTTGCCGTCAGCCCAAGGCTGATTTCGTGTTGAACAATGTACTCTGCCAATTCGCCGGCATCGCCAGTCTCGTGTGTCAGAAGAAGAGCACTACGGCGGCCGTTGGGAAATGGCCACAGCGTCACCATGGGTGAGGACCGCAGGACAGACTGAAGGATGTGTCGCTTAAGCAGATCGGCATAAGGCACAAGGTTTGTCTTGAGCTTTTCGTTCAACACCAGGTCGGCTGGGGTGGGATGCAGGCGCTCCGGGTCGTATTCGATGACAAAGGCATCGCTTGGACGGCCTTGCTGGATGGCAGTCATGGCCTGCCCGACATCAAAGGCGAGCACGAAGACGTGCCCGGCACCATAAACGCGGTGGTAGTGTGCGATGGCGCCGTCGAGCTCCAGGAGAAGATCCTGACGTGCCAGTGGTTCTGCGTCGAGGGCATCAATACGGAGCACCTGCGTGTCGAGTGGAATATTGAGGAGCGCATCCCGCCACGCAGGCGGCAGAGGGGATCCGGGCGCATCGGTCAATCGCTTGATGGCAGCCGTCGTTTGGGTCTTTCGCTTCACGGCGGTCAATTCTGACCAGGGCGGCGGGGGCATCTCGATAAGAAGCGACGCCCCCTGGGCAACAACCCGTGCCATGAGCGCAATTTGCTCCTCCGACATGGCTTCCGCCGCACGGCGCGGAATGACAATAAGGCGCATCCCCTGAAAGGATGTTTCCTGAAGATCGCCGACGAGCACCATTGAGAATGGGCCGACTTCCTGAGTCAGGATGTTGTACCAGGCAAACGAAAAATCCATGCCCGGAAAATCGTCGGCAATTTTGCTCTCGTCTGGAAGAACCAGCAATACCTCACCCGCCCCCATCTGGGGCGGCATCATGGCCTGTCCAGCCTCATCGTGTGAAGAAAACTTCAGCGGTCGATGAGAAAGCAGCCATCCGCCCAGCACCACCACGATAATGGTCAGCAAAATCAAATCAACACGAAACCGTCGCGAAAATGTGGCATCGTTTCGCATACCCCTTCCCCCTAATCGTAGATCACGTCGATGGCATTAAACCCCTTCGACAATGGCAGCAAGACGCGATCGAAGCCAAAAACGGAGACGGTTCTCGCCGACAGAACCTCCGTCAGGAGAGCATCCTCCCGGACCCGGTGAATGCCCCGGCGAGCCTCGACAAACGTCTTTGCACCAATGGTTTTTGGAATCGCCAAATATATCCCCGTTTCGGGTGCCAGGGTCTCAAGGCGCAGCACCTGAGAGCGACGATTGTTCACATTCCAGTCGGTAAGCCGCGAATGCAGCTCGGCATTAAATCGTGCCCTGGAAAAACGCAGAAACGGCACCAGCCCCGTCACCCAATGCCTGAACTGGCTGGACAAACGGTAGGCAGACTGCCAGACGCCAAAAGCCTCAATGCTGGGATCAATCTGGAAAAAATCTGTATCAAAGGTAATGCCAATACAGACGTGATGCATCCGGCTCGAAGCCTCAAGGAACTGACCAAACCGTGCCAGGTCTTCTTCCGTCCTGAGTACGGGGAAAACAATGGGGAACTCAAGAATGTTGAATACCTTCCCATTTGTATCAATGGGCATAAAGGGCATTCCGGTGCCAAAGGCATAGCCAGGTGCATCCAGGGGCGCACGATAGGATGCATCCGCCCTGAAACCCGCCGCCGAGAGCTGCCGGAAGGGGTTCGTGTAGTGCTCACCCCAATAGCCGTCGATCGATTGTGAGGAGATAAGCGGCAGCACATCACCGAGCAGAGCTTTCATCCCCATGGCCTGCTCCCACAGCGTAAGCCTCTGCCAGACAGGTGCGAAGGGCAGGCCGGCAACAGGCTCACCGCCAGCCCCCGTGGTACGCAAATCAAAAGCAAGTCCGACATCTGTCTGATACTGCTGCAAACGCGACAACCCCAGACTGGTGAGCGCCATGGGTGAGCGCACAAAAAGCGTCGAGGTCGCCCGAAATGTCGCTTCATACTCCGGCATCCAGATGGCTTTGTCGCCCATGCCATTTTCGCGATGCGTCACAATGACAGCACCATCCATCCCATCAAAGAAAGGCCAAAAACCCACCACGGGGAAAAGGTCATCAAGGACACCATAAAACAGGAACCTTTCCAAAAGATCTGCCAGGGGAACCTCAGTCATCACCCCCTGAGGGAGGGAAAGATCGGAGGTCTCCAGCGCGGAGGAATCCCGAAAATTGCGAAGACTGAAATCGTCTAATGGGCGCCCCTGCTGAAGCGCCGTCAGGAGCATGCCGTAGTTGAAATCCACGGTCACAACATGGCCCGTCGCATAGGGCTTGGCATAGATGACGGGCACACCGTCGATGGTCATATACGTTGTCGCATCATCCAGGGGACCGGCAGATCCCACGACCTGCGTCAGGTTTGACAAGTCCAGCGAAGAGAGTGCCGTCGAAAAGGATTCATCCAGTCCCGCAGCATAGGTAATATTCTGCGCTGCACGAAGACCACCCTTGCCATCGGCCGATGCAATGGCGCGAATGGCACCGCCTGGCATCTCCAGCACGAGCGTGCCTCCGCGATCTAAGAATGTGCGCAATTTCGGCGCCCAGGCATCGTGCCCCGAAGCCGACTGGGTGAGAATGACACAGCGAAACCGGCTCAGATCTTTACTTTCGAAGCTGCCGGCATCAATATGGGTCACCGGCCCAATCTCCTGTTGCAGAGTATTCAGCCAGGCCAGAGAAAAAGACATCTCGGCAAAGCTTTTGGGAGACTCAACAAAGGTACTATAGTCAACGACAATGAGAAAATCGCTCACCGAATCGAGCGTTATCGTCGCCCCTGCCGATTGCCGTATGTCATTCTTCCACAAAAAAGGATGAAAACAAAAGTATGTCAATGCCAGCGATACGGCGACAAAACTCCAGAGTACAAATCGAATCGTCCGATCGCGCGATACCTGAACGCGTGTAGCCACAAGAATCCTTCTCACTCAAGAGACACACCACCTGGGGTGTATCTTCAGATACAAACCACCGCCAAGCGCAAGTCTCGACGTCACTATGTTTGGGCGCCAAAGCCCGGCCTCCCTGCGCCCATCCCCCTTTTATCATCGTCCGGGTTTCATCCCCACCTGCGGCCAGCGCTCAGAGCAATGTCCGGCCGCATTGGCGTACCTTACTCTGCACAGTCAATTTATCATCCTTAGACAGATTATCGTTTAGCAAACTCTTGTAGA
The DNA here is from genome assembly GCA_009786045.1 of Pseudomonadota bacterium. Lineage (GTDB taxonomy): Bacteria > Myxococcota_A > Bradymonadia > UBA4248 > UBA4248 > WQTY01. The sequence continues at coordinate 4,144 of WQTY01000134.1, forward strand.
TTTCACATGCCCGTGTCCTGTCCCCGCTTGTTTCGGCCTGCTCGGCGGAAGCGAATTTCTTGGCAACAGCCGCTGACCTGGACGCCGAGCTCGAAGAAGGGGGCGGCTTTGCCGCTGGCGTGGAAGGCGGCTTTGCCGCTGGCGCTGAGGGTGGTTTCGTCGCTGGCGCTGAGGGTGGTTTCGTCGCTGGCGTTGGGGGCGGCTTTGTTGCTGGCGTTGAGGGCGGCCTGTCGACATTTCTGACCACAGGCTTGGGCGCCGGAACTTCCCGGGAAGGTTCGTCAGAAGTGGTATTGGCATGGACGGAGCGATCTTCTTTGGAGTCCGCCACACCGGAACCATCGTGAACATCCACACCCTTAACCAAACCAAAGCTCGTGGTCCAGCCTACAGCATTGTAGGCAGCACGTGCCGCCATATCACTTAACCTGGAGATATCCCACGAAGACAATTCCGCTTGCCCGGGAACTTTCTGCAGCGGCGCATCCGTCACAGGCGGCGCTGATGACGGCACATCATCGCCGGGCACACCCTTAAAGACTAAATTCACCAGAATCACAATAACGAGCACGCCAATCAGGCACAATCCCCCGACAACGAGAACGATGCTAAAAAGGAGAGACTTTCGGCGAGCAACCAAATCCTGAGAGACAACACCATCGTGCGTATCAGAAAACAGCGATGACTCCTGAACAATCGTGCTCTCGCCTGCGGAAGGAACCCCTGGGCAGCGGAGGCGGAACGACAGGCGCAACCACAGACAGAACATGCGAAACCGCAGCCCCAACCGCACTCACAGCGCCACTCATCAGTGCGGGCCTTTCTTCAGAATGCATGGCAGGAACCTGCAACGCAGTCTTATCCTCCAAGTCATCGCAAACATCGGACCAGCCCTGATCGCCCTGAATACTTTGATAAGCCGGCACATCACAGCAAGTCGCCTCGTCGAGAGCCAAATCCGGCGGCGCATCGCCCACGACAATCGTCTTTCGGACATTCCCCATCGGCTCCGAAATATTGGGCAAAGCCGCCAATATGGCCTCTTTCATTGCCAGGGCCGAAGGGAAACGGCGAGTGGGGTCTTTCTCAAGCGCCTGAACGCAAATGCGCTCCAGATGGGGATCCACGCAAGCATCAAGGCGAGCACGCGAGGGCGGAGGCGGCGAGGTCGAAAGGATAGACGTCGCCATATCCACCATGCTCGCCCCCTGAAAAGGAAGCTTACAGGTCAGCATGAAATAGAGAATGCTGCCCAAACTGAACAGATCCGAAGCGGGCGTCACCGCCTTTCCCAAAACCTGTTCAGGACTCATAAAAGCCGGTGTGCCGCAAATAGCGCCTTCCCGCGTCAGCCCCTCACCCTCAATATCAATGATCTTGGCGATCCCAAAGTCAAGCACCTTGACGAGTTCCTCTCCGCCGGGCCGCGGCATGACGATGATATTCGCAGGCTTAAGATCACGATGGATGATTCCGGCAGCATGCGCTGCCTCCAGCGCACTCGTCACTTGCAGAAGAATGCCCGCCACACGCCTTTGCGCAAGCGGAAACTCCCGCACGACAAGATCTGAAAGGTCCTGCCCCTCCAGACACTCCATGGCAATATATGGCGCCTTAAGAAAGGTCTTGCCATAATGAAGAATGCGAATGACGTTGGGGTGCGAGAGACAGCTTGCTGCCTGAGCTTCTCGCTGAAAACGCGTCAAAACCACCCGGTTGCTCAGAAAATCGTGACGAAGAACCTTGAGCGCCACATAGGAATTCATGGCACGATGGCGGGCACGATAAACAATGCCCATACTGCCGGCACCAAGAATCGATTCAACGACGAAGGTGTTGTCAATCGTATTGCCAAGATAAGGATCATCATCGGCAGCGCCGGAATGCCCAATCTGCGTGCCGCAGCTTGGACAAAAACCCGCACGCGCCGGACAGGGCTTTTGGCACTTCGGACAAAAAACACTCTGATGATTATGCATAGCTTAACCCCTCGGAGCTTGTCAGCCCCGCACGCCATATTTCTATCCGATATCTACAACGAATCCTCCCCCATTGGCAAGATACCCAAACGGCCATTGTTCGAAGAAACGGCGCTTTATCTGAGCCGCGCTTTGGAGGGGGCGGCCGCCCCCTGCGCCGCTATCGGCTGTAGTAACG
>WQTY01000135.1 GCA_009786045.1 Pseudomonadota bacterium
AGACCTATGCGTTGTGCGAAGACGATATCGTCATCGCGGATGAACGCCCGGTGGCGATTGCGGGTGTGATGGGCGGGGCAGAAACGGAAGTCTCGGAGGGCACAGGGCGCATTCTCCTTGAGGTGGCGGCGTTTAGTCCGACCCAGGTTCGAAAGACCGCCAAACGGCTTGGTTTACATTCTGAGAGTTCTCACCGCTTTGAGCGTTTTGTCGATGCCGAGGGCATAACCCGTGCGGTTTCGCGCGCCATCTGGCTATTGGGGCAAGCCCAGAACGCTCCCATTCGTGTTACGGCTGTGCATGATTGCCGCGCGGTTTCGCATGTTGCGCGAAAACTAACGCTGCGTTCGGCCCGCGTTTCGGACGTCCTCGGTGTGACGCTCAATGCAGAGGTGCTTTCGCGCATTCTTCAGCCCATCGGCTTTGTGGCTGATGACTGGTCGTTGCCCCAGATTGAGCTGACGGTGCCCTCGTGGCGTTCGGACGTGACGCGCGAAATTGATATCATTGAGGAAATTTGCCGTGGCTATGGGGTCGACAATTTGACAGCCGCCATGCCGGAAGTTGCGCTTGAGGCTGTTCATGTGCTGCGCCCCGTGGCTGTCAATCCGACAGCCTATCCTGTGGTGCCGACGATCTGGGACCGCAAGGACAGGAAGAATTTCCATGACTTGAGAGAGGCGCTCATGGCGGCAGGGCTCCATGAGTGCATGCACTATACGTTTATGGATCCGTCCGATCCCAAACGCCTTTGCTTTCCCAGCGATGTCCGCGAATCAAAGCCAATTCGGCTGACGAATCCCATGTCTGCCGAGCAAAGTGCCATGCGCACGACGCTTCTGCCCGGCATGCTCAAAGCCCTGAAGACGAATGTTGCACAGCAGCAAAAGCACTGTGCGCTCTTCGAGTTGGGCGATGTCTTTTTCACTGTTCAGCAGGGAAATCTGACGGTGGCAGAGTCTGTGCCCCATCTTTGCGTTATGATGTGGGGAGAACCCGAAAAGGCGTGGTTTGCCGCACCAAGAGCCTATGATGTCTATGATGTCAAGGGTGTGCTGGCATCGGCCTTTGGTGAGCTGGGCTACCATATGCAGTGCGAGCAAGTCGATAAGGCCGTGTCGTGGCTTCACGATGGCGTTCAGGCACGCATTGTTTTTGAGGGCAGGACGATTGGCTATTTTGGCGAACTGCATCCCGTGGCTGCGAAGCGCCACAAATTGGACGGCCCCGTCTTTCTGGCCCACATCGACATTTCTTCCCTCCTGGCCTCTCACCAACCTCACCAGAGAGTTTCTCCCCTGGCTCGCTTTCCCCATTCGACACGCGATCAGTCCATGGTCGTCAGCGCGGATGTCACCTTCGAGCAAATCGAAAGCATCGTCGAATCTGTCCGCCCGGAAACGCTCGAATCGTGGCGGATATTCGATGTCTATCGCGGCAAACAGATCACCCCGGGCATGCAGAGCATCAGCCTGACATTCCGCTACCGCCACCCCCTGGCCCATGATATCGAACTCGGCCAAACCCTGACCGATGACGAAGTCAATCGCGCACACGAAGTCATCGTGACGACGCTGCTCTCGGCGCTGGGAAGTCAGATCCGGTAGTTTTTGTGGGGGAACTTGTTCCCCCACACCCCCTGCGATACTGCGTATCGCTTGTGGGCAGAGGGCGAAGTGTATCGTTTGAAGCCACATGCCGATGCATTGCGGGCAGGAGTTTTCTCAAACGCCGGCCCCGCAACGCCCCGCTTTTCCACATCACCCACGAGCAATGCCGCGAACCCCTTCGTCGGCTGGGAGGCTTGCAGGGGGGAAGTAGGGGCGACCGTCCCGGTCGCCCTTGCTCCCCCACAAAAAACAGAAAAAGGCGCGGCGTATCTGCCAAAGCAGATAGCTGCGCCCGGCCGCGTATTGGCTTTGCCAATAGCGGTCGCTCACAGCGTATTTTGCTTGACGCCGGATGGCAGACTGGCTAGAAGCCTCGCGGGCTGGCTGCAGAGCCGGCTGCATGGTTTTCCGCGATCGTCTAATGGCAGGACATCGGCTTTTGGTGCCGAGTATCTAGGTTCGAATCCTGGTCGCGGAATCTTGCTCCGCGATCGTCTAATGGCAGGACATCGGCTTTTGGTGCCGAGTATCTAGGTTCGAATCCTGGTCGCGGAATTTTAGTGGCACGCCATCGCGGTATCATTTTTTTGAGCTTTTGTGCTTGGCGGTGCGTGCGCACGGGGAAGTGCCTTTTTTGTGCTGATGTGGGACGCCAATGCGGTGTGGCGCGTGGGTTGCGGCGGGGTGTTTTCAAAGTGCGCTGACATTTTAGCATCCATGCGTGTTGGGGGTGGCATTTTTATATGTTTTGTGGGATTAAGAGTAGCTTTTGTATGGATCGCATGGAGGCATGATTGAAAGTAGGCATCATTGGATACGAAGGGAGCGGGAAGACGACGATTTTCAGTGCACTGGCGGGGGTGGATCCGTCAGACGTTGTCAGTCAGAAGCAGACGATTCGCGAAGTGCGCGTACCCGATGGCCGTATTGATGCGTTGAGTGCGATGTACCAGCCGAAGCGGACGGTGTATGCGAATGTGCAGTTTGTCGACGTCATGAGCGGGGGGGCGGTTGGCAAAAGCATGGATGCCAGTGCGCTTGGGAAGATCCGCGAGGTGGATTTGCTGGCGATTGTCGTGCGTGGTTTTTCGAATGGGTATGCGGAGGCTGAACCTGAATTTGAGGCGCGTGCGATGTTGAGCGAGCTTGTTCTCAGCGACATGGAGATCGTCGAGCGGAAGGTGGCTCGCATGCAGAAGGAGAAGCTCGGGGAGCAGGAGAAGGCACTGTTTTTGCAGCTTCAGTCGGCGCTTGAGAATGGGACATGGCTCAGGGAGCTTGGTTTGGACAGGGCGTCACTTGATATGCTTAAAGGGTATCAGTTTATGACGCTTAAGCCGATTTTGGTTCTGGTCAATGTCGATGAGGGGTCGGCGGATGAGGGGCATGCGCAGGTGGTTGCGGAGCGTTTGGCGCTGGGTGTGCCGACGTTTGTGCTGAGCGCGCGTGTGGAGAGCGAGATAGCGCTTCTGCCGGAGTCGGATCAGGCGGAGTTTTTGGCGGATCTTGGGATTCGTGCCACGGCGCGGGAGAGGTTTATCCGTGCGGCTTATGAGATGCTCGATTTGATTTCATTCTTTACGGTGGGCGAGGACGAGGTTCGGGCGTGGACGATCAGGAACGGGTCGACAGCGCAGGAGAGTGCGGGTCGGATTCACACGGATCTGGCGAAGCATTTTATTCGTGCCGAGCGGATGTCAAGTGCGGACTTGCTTCAGCTTGGGAGTGAGGTTAAGGTTAAGGAAGCGGGAAAGTTCAAGCTTGAGGGGAAAGGCTATATCACGCAAGATGGCGACATTCTGCATATTCGTGCCAACGCATAGCCGCGTGTGTGCGTGGGTGCTGGGTTCGTTCCCCTTTTGAGGGGGAAAAAGGAGTTTCCGATGTCTGAAAGCGATTTTGATGAATTGTCGGTTTGGCAGGAGATCTTGGACGACGTCATGAATGACCGTGTGGATGGTCTGATATGTCCGTTTTGTGACAAGAAGGCCATCGAAGTTGACATGGAAGGGCCGGCGATAGTGGTCAAGTGCACGGAGTGTGGGCGTTGGGTTGAGGGGCAGAATGCCTTTTGATGCTGAGGTGTGGCGATGGCGAAGAACAGTTTCATAGGGAGTGGCTTTGGGTTTCCCATGCGCGTAGATGCGCTTGGGGGGACGGAGCTCAGCAGCGAGGATGCCAACATTCGTCAAAGCATGATGCTGATCCTGGGCACGGCGCCGGGGGAGCGATTGTATCGTCCCGAATTTGGCTGTCGGATACATGACATACTCTTTGAGCCGAACACGATGATGACGGCAGCCAGGATAGAGTACGAAGTCAAGCATGCCCTTACAGCCTTTGAGCCGCGTGTTAACGAGATAGAGGTGACGGCACAGCCCGATGACGCGGAGCCCAGCCGCATGAATGTCACGATTTCCTACGTCATACGTTCGACCAACACCAAGTCTAATCTGGTCTATCCATTTTATCTTCGTAAAGAGGGAGAAGCATGATTCCATTACCGAAACTCGATGATCGCAGGTGGGAGGATCTGGTTCGAGAGGCCGTAGAGCTGATACCGAAGTATTGCCCGGAGTGGACCAACCACAACGCGTCGGATCCCGGTATTACGCTGATCGAGCTTTTTGCGTGGCTGGTGGAAATTTTGCTGTATCGCCTTAACCGGGTGACGGAGAAGAACTATCTGGCTTTTTTGGACTTGATGGGTATTGAGCTCCAGCCGCCGCATCCGGCCAATGTGGATTTGACCTTTGGGCTGGTACCTGGTGCGAGGAATTTTCAGGTAATTCCTGCGGGCACAAGTGTGGCGACGAATTATAAGAGTGATGAGCCGCCCCTGGTCTTTGAGACGCTCAAGGATCTTGTTGTGCTGCCGACGTCACTTGTGCGCTGTTTTTCGCAGTTTCACGATATTTATGCGGATAATACGCCTTATATTCATGGCCGTCCGGGGCAGTCGTTTGAGGCGTTTATTGGCTGCCAGCGGGTTGAGCGCTATATTTTCATCCAGGATCCCTATATTGAGGCGCTCAGCGAAGAAGCGCTTTTGATTCTTGGTGTTGAAACCCCGAATAGCCCGGATACGGATTTCCCGACATTGTGTGAGTGGGAGTATTGGAATGGGCATCGCTGGCGCGAGCTGGAGGTTTCGCAGCAGGAGCAGCCCGTGGGGTGGATAGCGTTTGAGGGGGTTGATGGCTGGGAGGCCTGCAGCGTCAACGAGGAAGAGGGTTTTTGGCTGCGCGGCCGCCTGGTGAATGTGCCGCAGACACCTGAGATGACGTCAGTTGAGAAGGTGTTGCTGCGGCTTGAGATTCTGGGNGAGGGCGTTTTGCCCGATCATGCGTTTGCGGTGACGCATGAGGACGACATTTTGTCGATCGATCTTGGGAAGAACTTCTATCCATTCCACAAGGAGCCTGGTGCTGAGAGCATCTTTTATATCGGCAACGAGGAGCTTTTTGGCCATGCGAAAGCGCGCGTGCGCATCGATTTTGAGCTTTCAGATGCGGTGGCGATTTCGGGCCTCAATCCGTCGACCGATTTGCAGGTTGCGTGGGAGTATTTTGATGGCAAACAGTGGCAGCACATTGGCATCGTGAATCCCAAGGCGATTGAAGAGACGTTGAAGGGGCTTGACTTTGACGATTCGACGTATTGTTTTACGCGAAGCGGGACGGTGTCGTTTACGCTTCCTGAGAACATGCGCAAGACGAAGGTTTCGGATCAGGAGACATATTGGGTGCGGGCACGCATTTTGCGTGGCGATTATGGTGTGCCGGGGATGTATATGCTGGATGGGGACAAGTGGGCCTGGTTTGATGAGCGTCCGCTGCGTCCGCCCCAGATGAAGTCTGTTCGCATCAAGTATGAGGAGGCGAGTCGTCAGCCTCTAAGAGTGTTGACGTACAATGATTTTCGCTACGATGATGTCACAGAAGCCGTTGGGGATAATCTGACGCAGGTTCAGGTATTTGAGCCGATACCTGATGAGAATCCTTCCATGTATTTTGGGATGAATGGTCCGTTTCCCAATGAGCACATTCAGGTGTTTTTCCACGTTGCGAGCCAGACAGCCGTGAGCATTGAGCGCAACAAGCAGGACGAGAAGTGGCTGAAGTCTTACTATCGCAAGATGGAAGAGCAGTACTATGGCAATAAGAAACTCGTTTGGGAGTTTTGGAATGGCAAGGACTGGGCTGAGCTTGATGTGGCTGACCACACGCGTGCGTTTACGGAAACGGGGTATATTGAGTTTCTTGGTCCCAAGGACATGGCCCCGACGCGCAAGTTTGGCGAGAATCTGTTCTGGCTTCGCGTTCGTCTGGAGATGGGTGGATACGAGGAACTGCCGCATATCGACCATATCCTGTTTAACACGGTGCAGGCAACGAATCGCCGCACGCTGAATTTTGAGATTCTTGGGACGGGGCGCGGGACGCCGAATCAGGTGTTTACGCTTCAGAATGTCCCTGTGCTGGAGGGCGAGCAGATTTGGGTCCGGGAGAAGGAGGCGCTGCGTGAAGAGGAGATAGAGGCGCTTCGTGAGATTTATGGATCGGAGAAGTTTATGGAGACAGATTCGCGTGGCGGGGGGTATTGGGTGCGCTGGCAGAATGTGGACAGCTTCTATGCGTCGACACCGCGCAGCCGCCACTATCGTCTGGATCGCCTCAACGGC
>WQTY01000136.1 GCA_009786045.1 Pseudomonadota bacterium
CTGGGTGGCAAGTGCCGGCCTTTGGGTGGGATGTGTCGTTCGCATGCGGATTGTTCGGCTGACCGGGTTTGTCATCATGGCCATTGCGAGCTTGGCATCGTAAAGTCATGCGACGTCCGCCCGTTTATGGCTTCTTTGCCGCTTGGTACAATTGAATATGCCACACCGCTTGTGGTTGAGCCGCCAAGGCGCGCCTATCGAAGCAGGGAGTATGTCGATTTTACTTTGGCGCATGCTTCCCGCGATACGATGCTGTATGTGGCGGCCAACGATGCCATGCTGCATGGTTTCGTGCTGGGGCAACATAAGGCCGACAAGGATTATCAGCCTCACCCGAAATATACCGGCCCCACTGCGATAGAGGAGGGGGATGAGCGATGGGCTTTCGTGCCCAAAGCAGTTTTGCCGAATCTGCATAAATTGATCGAGTTTGGCACGCAAACCCATGTCAATGCTTCCCCGGTTGCGGCAGATGTGAAGTTTCCGGACGGTGTCTGGCGCACAGTTTTGGTCGGCGGTTTTAGGGAGGGTGGACGTGGATACTATGCCCTCGACATCACCGATCCCAGAGAACCAAAGATTCTGTGGGAGATTGATCATATGTGGCGGCCAGAAGCCACGGCTTCTCTGTCAGATGTCTTCACGGATATTCGGGTTTCGGTTGATGCCGAAGATAAATCTGGAGAAAACCTTGCGCGAATGGGCTGGAGTTACCCGGAGCCGGTGATTACGAATATCGTCATCAAGGATAAGATTGAGCCTGTGGTGATTTTGGCAGGAGGCGAGTCTTTTAAAAGCTCGGAGGACGATCTCACGGGACGGGCGCTTTATATCCTTCGCCTTGCGCCCAAGACCAAGGATGAGCTGATTGTCAGGGTCATCCACTATGATACGGCCATTACGGGAACACCAAGTGTCTACCCCTCTGGGTTTAATTCGATTGCAAGGCTCGTGTATTTTGGCGATGAAAATGGGGCACTGCACCGCCTTGATCTCTCGAACAGAGATCCAAACAAGTGGGTACCGCATAGGGTTGGCTCGAAGATAACACCTATCTTTGATCCCTCTTCGGTGGAGATACTCAATAAGTTTACCTACGACAAAATCACCTACAAGCCAGCCGTAAGCCCGCTCAACGGCAACGCCAATCCAGATATTCAGATCACCTTTGGCACCGGTTCGAGCAGCACGACGAGCATTGGCGATTCAGATGTTCAGTACGTGGCTTCGTTTGTAGACTACTACCACCATGATAAGGGGTATCAGCTCAATGTTGCGCCCAATGAACCACTCTATGAGCCAAAACTGATCCTCTTTAACAGTGATGTGGCAGACCCCAAAAAGGATATCACTTTTGGCGATGCGGCATTCGAACTCTATACGACGGATCCGGTTTCAAAAGGTGAACTCATCAGACGACAAAAGATGATGGGCGCAGCAGTGACCTACAATTTTGAGTCGTACTTCCCAACCTTTAATGCGGCTTCGGCAAATTCTGCCTGTACGAGTGGCTATGCCTCCATTTGGCGTTTAAATGTGACTAAGGATCTGGCAAAAGAGCGTCTGAAAACGGTTTCTTCGGGGGTTCAAAACGAGAATACGGCAGACACGGCGTTTGGCAGCAAGTCATTTTACGATCTCTCGCCTGGCACGATGGTCTATGGCGTTGCGATTACGCAGCAGGCGTATTGTATACGGGGCGATATCGCATCCAGCATGGGAAGCATGACTGCGCCTCAGCTGGTTGCCCAGACGAACTCTGAGGTTGCGAACATTTCTTCTGGCGGTGCATCGGATGGCAGCAATCTGTTGCGGCCCTCACAGACGGATGTCAAGACCATGGCATTGAACCTTGATGCGATCAACCCTTCGGTACGCGTGGTGTCGTGGGCGAGTGTCTATGAATAGCCATGGCGGACGGCAGAGAGCTGCGAAAGGCGATGCCGTATGACCCAAAGCGTGGGCTGGTCGCGTGGTGTTTGGGAGAGGGTTGGGGGGCGGTTTTTTTGTATAAATTTTTCTGATTTTGGAATAATGTCCTTGTGGTTGCGGGTTGGGTCAGTTGTTGACTATTTCAGGTTTTTCAGCCGTTTGAGTCGACATTTGAGTAAAAAACTGCAAGGATTGGGCAGTGGCGTGGGTGTCTCTGACAGGGCACATGCGCGTTGCTGAGTTTCGCACTTGGCTGTCGTCTATTTTTCAAGCTCAGGCTAATATAAAATTATGAACGTAAAAAATAATCGCAAGTGGCTGTCTGTGATGACATTTCTTAGTGTTTGCGGCATTTATGGCCATGCTCAGGCACAGGATGCAGAGGTCGACAAGGGGCTTGCGCCGCTCATCATGGTGGTGTTTGACACGTCTGGCAGCATGGACATCCTGATTCCAGGGAATCAGGATACGCGACTGACCAAGGCGCAATCCGAGATCGCGGGCAATCCCAAACGCGTGGTAGGTAATCCTCTGATAAGCCGGTGTGATGCTCGTTTTTCGCGGCGAATTCGTCAATGCACTTCGACATCGTGTGAGTTTATTCCAAAGCTGTACTGTATGCGATCCGCGCCTGAGTGTGATAAGGTCATTGATGGCTATGGCTCATGTTTCAGGGGGCACAATCTCGATCCTGCGTATTACGATCTTAAGAACCCCAGGACCTATCCCAATGCCTACCATGATGACGGCGTTTTGCAGGCCTATCAATACTCTGTCAAGTTTGGGTTTGCGGGCATGGCATATGGTGACATGTCGAAACTTGTCTATGGTCAGGCGATCTACAAGCCATCTGACTCTCTTGCCGGTGAAACCTATGGTGTGACAATCAACGATCCATATAAGATGTATTCCTACGGCTACTGGACCTGCGATTTCTATACCTATGATCCCGTTTTGGGATATTGGATCTGTAATAATGAGTATTATTATGACTGGAGTTACGCAGTAGGCATGTGGAGTGCTCACCCGGAGTCTCCGGCGCCTTTGATGTATCCCATCGTGAGCGATGAGCAGGACGACATTTACCGAAGCAATTTGGCGATCATTGATGGCGTGCGTTCCTATTATCCGACTTCAAATACGCCGATAGGCCCTGTTTTGGCCGACATGTACTATATGTTTGGTGACCCCTACAAAGGGATAGCGCCCGATCCTGGCCTCATTCGCCAGCATGTCAGGAATAACAGGGATCTGATGGAGGACAACAGCTTTGCCTGCCGGCCCAAGGCAGTCATCTTTGTAACGGATGGTGAACCCTGTTGCGGTGAGGGTTATACTGGAGGTGTTTCAACCATGCATGGGCATGCCTATAACGTATGGCATGATGCCTATCATCTCTACAAGACTGGCGTGAAGGTTTATGTTGTTGGCTATGCCTTTAGTGGCCTAAGCGGCAGAACCGGTGTTGGCCGCATCATGAATATGATGGCATGGAAGGGGGGAACCTGCCGGACAGATGGTACAGTTGGTGAAATCATCGACCCCGATTCCCAGTTCGATTACGATACCTTTGTCAACAAAGAAACCACTGCGAAAAGAAGCCTTTGTTTCTTTAATGCCGAAGACAGCACGGCACTTCGTCAGGCACTCGTGACGGTGTTGTCTGACATGCTTTCTGGACGCGTTTCGAAGTCCAAAATGGCCACAACCTCGGCCATCGGTGCCATCGCCAACTATGATGATGATCACAAGGCCGTTAACAGTGGCTGGTACAATGTATACTCTGGCTATCAGATAACCCTTGGCCATATCCGGCATACGGATTTGCAGCGCGAAGCGTTCGTGTGCAACTCAGAAAAAGGACAGTTCGAGAATGACGCTTCTCAGTATCTGGACATCACAGCTCGCCTGAAAGAGCGGCTTTCCGGATGTGCCCTGAGCGGGACATGCTTGTCGAATCGGGCCATCTATGTCGGGGACTACTCGGAGGACAGTTTTGCCATTGGGGCGAAGCTGCTGCCGATTTCGGATGTGGATGCTGGCCGGATGGACTATGTTGATGTCAATGGCGATCGACAGGAGTATAGTTTTTTCGAAAGCAACCCGCGTCTTGGGGTAGAAGCATGTCAGTCGGCCATGGGGGAAGATATTGGCAAATATACGACTGTTGTGCAGAACTACATGCTCAGCCCGTATGAGTGTGCCGTCGATTTCGATTGTGGTCTGGACGATAAGATCCCCCGCTATTGCGATGCTGGAAAGTGTTTGAGTTTGTCGGCGGTTTCGGATTTAAGGAGTTGCTCAAGTTCAGGCGCGGCTACAGAACAGTGCCTGCTCGGGTCAACCTGTCTGGGCGGCAAGTGCCGGCCCTTGGGTGGCATGTGCCGTTCGCATGCGGAGTGTTCGGATGATCGGGTTTGTCATCATGGCTATTGCGAGCTTGGCATCGTAAAATCGTGCGATATACGTCCATTCATGGCTTCTTTGCCCCTTGGCACGATCGAATATGCCACACCGCTTGTCGTTGAGCCACCAAGGCGTGCCTATCGAAGCAAGGAGTATCGTGACTTTGTCCAGGCGTATGCTTTCCGCGATACGATGCTGTATGTGGCAGCCAACGATGCCATGCTGCACGGTTTCGTACTGGGGCAACATGAGGCCGACAAGGATTATCAGCCTCACCTGTCGTATACTGGCCCCGCCACGATAGAAGAGGGGGATGAGCGATGGGCTTTCATACCCAAGGCGGTTTTACCCAATGTCCATAAATTGATCGAGTTTGGCACGCAAACCCATGTCAATGCATCACCCGTCACAGCAGATGTAAAGTTTCCGACGGACAATGCCTGGCACACGGTTTTGGTCGGCGGTTTCCGAGAGGGTGGGCGTGGATACTATGCCCTTGATGTTACCGACCCCAGAGAACCAAAGGTTCTCTGGGAGGTTGATCATATGTGGCAACCAAAAGCCTCTGCTTCTCTGCCGGATGTGTTTACCGATATTCTGGTTTCGGATGCATCCGAAGACTATCCTCTTTCGCGAATGGGCATGAGTTACCCGGAACCAGTGATCACGAATGTCGTCATCAGGAATTCTTCAGGTGTGGATAAGATCGAGCCCGTGGTGATTTTGGCGGGCGGCGAGCCCGTGGTGAATGCTTCTAAAAGCGTTACGGGCAATCTTACGGGGCGTGCGCTGTATATCCTCCGTCTTGCACCCGAGAAGAAGGAAGATCTGATTGTCAGGGTTATTCCTTATGATACGGCCATCACGGGGACGCCAAGCGTTTTCCCTTCTGGGTTTAATTCGATAGCCCGGCTCGTGTATTTTGGTGATGAAAAAGGGGCGCTGCATCGTCTTGATCTCTCGGACAGGGATCCAAAAAAGTGGGAACCGCAGGATCCCATCTTTGATCCCTCTTCAATCAGTAAGCTTTCCAAGTTTACCTACGATAAAATCACTTATAAACCGGCGATAAGTCCGCTTAACAACAACGCCAATCCAGATATTCAGATCACATTTGGCACTGGTTCGAGCAGTACGACGAGCATTGGCGATTCGGATGTTCAGTATGTGGCTGCATTTGTGGATTACTATCACCCGGCAGATGGGTATAAGCTCAATGTATCCCCCACAGCGCCGGCGCTCTATGCGCCAAAACTGCTCCTCTTTAATAGTGATGAAACAGACCAGGAGATCACGTCTGACGGTGCGAAGTTTGAACTCTATACGACAGATCCGGCTTCAAAGGGGACAAGGAAACTGGCTGGGCGACAAAAGATGATGGGGGCAGCTGTGACCTACAACTTCGAGTCGTATTTCCCGACCTTTAATGCGGCTTCGGCGAATTCTTCCTGCACGAGTGGCTATGCCTCCATTTGGCGTTTGGATGTGACTAAGGAAAGTCTGAACAAGCTCGATCCTTCAGTGGTTCAAAACAAAAATACAGTCAATGCAGCGTTTGGCAGCAACAAATCGTTTTATGATCTTTCGCCGGGCACGATGGTCTATGGCGTTGAAATTACGCAGCAGGCGTATTGCATAAAGGGCGATATCGCATCCAGCATGGGGGGCCAGGCGACAGCACCCCAGCTGGTTGCTCAGACAAACTCCGAGGTTACGAATATTTCTTCAGGCGGTACTTCGGATGGCAGCAATTTGATGCGGCCCTCGCAGACGGATGTCAAGACCATGGCATTGAATCTTGATGCGATTAGCCCCATGGTGCAGGTGGTGTCGTGGGCGAGTGTCTATGAATAACCATGGCTGGCGAACGGCAGAAGCTGCCCCATTGACAAAAAACAATCTGCAGGGGGGCGGTTTGCAAACCCGGCAGCAGGTTACCTGTAGGGGCGACCGGG
>WQTY01000137.1 GCA_009786045.1 Pseudomonadota bacterium
CCCTTTGCGGGGCTCAATCGCCGCCCCGCAACGCCCGGCTCGTAGGGCGTTGCCCTACGCTCTGTGGGGGAGCATTGCTCCCCCACACCCCCTGCGATACTGGCGTATCGCTTTGGGGCAGAAATGGTTGCCTTTGGATAAAATGACTGCCCCTTTGGCAGTTTTTGGGAGTAGTGTTGACAGCTTGTTTTTGTCACTCCACCCACAAGCAATGCGCAGCATTGCAGGGGGTGTGGGGGAACGTGTTCCCCCACGTAAAAAATAAAAACTCTAATCTCTTGGATTAAACGTCGAGATTTTGGCGAGGTTCTCGAAGAGTTCTTTTTCTTCCTGGGAGAGTTTTTTGGGTATTTGTATTTGGACTTCCATCATGAGGTCGCCTCTTCCCTGTTTCATGAAGAGTCCTTTCCCCGGGAGTCTGAGTTTTTGTCCTGACTGAACCCCTGCCGGCAGTGTGAGCCGGACATTGCCTGCTGCCGTCTGGCATTCGAGTTGGGCGCCCAGGGCGGCTTCCCAGGGGGTGACTTTGAGTTTTTGGATGATGTCGAACTCGGAAGTCTCGCAGTTCTTTGTTGCGGTGAGGTTGACGCGCACCCTGAGGTCTTCGCCGTTTGGGCCCTGGCCTTTGAGCTTAAAGACCGTTTTGTCTTTGGCACCTTTGGGGATGTTGACCTTGATTGAGCGTGTCTGAGAGCCAAAGGTAAGGGAGATGGATTTGGGCTCGGGATCGAGGATCTCTTCGATGGAGAGCGGGAGATCGACAACAGGCGATTCGGTTGCCGAACGCCTGCCTGGCCTGCGCCTGGCGCCTTCGTCAAACCCCTGAGCGCCAAAGACGTCGCCCCCAAAATTCTGTGAACTGAATCCTCCGCCCATGCCACCCATGCCGCCAAAGAGTGTCTGAAAGAAGTCGCTCATGCCGCCCATGCCGCCGACATTGAAGTGAACGTTCTGGCCGCCAGCGCCAAAATTCATGCCCTGCCAGCCCGGAGGCGGCGTGAAGCGCTGACCGTCTTTCCAGGATGCGCCCAGCGCGTCATATTGTTGTCTCTTAGCGGGATCCTTGAGGACCTCGTAGGCTTCGCCAACATCCTTGAACTTTCCCTCTGCGGACGGATCGTTCTGATTAAGATCCGGGTGATACTTTCGTGCAAGCTTTTTGTAAGCTTTCTGAATATCGTCGGCGCTTGCCGTACGTTCGATCTCCAGAACCTTATAATAGTCTTTATAATCAACACTCATGAATTATCTCCATCTTCGACGTCGCATGGCAGGGCGTGGGGTGTTTTGCGTCCTAACAGCATCAGGATAAACAGCACACACCGCCTCCAGGCGCGGCGTAGTCAGGACGGGTTTTTGACAACAACAACACGGGCAATCCGGGCGATATCACCGTTCCCGTACACAAATCCCCGCCGTTCGACGTACGCGATGGTATTGTCTGGAAGCGATGGGTTGGGGAGCGTTGCGATGGCTTCGTGTCGTTTTGGATTGAATGGCTGCCCCATGTCATCGGCTGCTTTGATGCTAAGGTTTGCCAGGCATTTGTCCATTTGCCGCAGTATGGAGACAAAACCTTCAAACCATGGCCCTTCCTTCTCCGGCAAAGCCGAGATGGCACGTTCGGTGTTGTCATAGACGTCGAGCCAGTCGCCAATCACTCTCTCCCGTTCGCGTCTTCTCACATCGTCGAATTCTTTGGAGGTGCGTTTGCGGAAATTGTCAAAATCTGCTGCCAGCCTGATATAGGCAGTTTTCCAATTGGTTGCATCTTTCTCCTGCTTTATTTCTTCTCCGGGTTGCACCTCGGCTTCTGATTCAGAGGGTTCTGACGGGTCAGCATGACAGACGTTCTCCTGGCTGATGACATCTTCCTGTGCATGCATCTGGCTTTCTTCGACCTCGACTTCGATTTCAGGTTCGTGCGCATCTGCCTCTTTTGGTGCAGCAGCGGCATCCTGTGCCTTATGGGAGTTGGAGACGTCGTTTGGGTTAGAAGGGGTATGTTTGTCGTCGTGCTGACTCATGGGTATTGTCCTTTTGGTTAACAGGGCAGTGATCCAATCGATCGGAATTATTTGGGGAACTTCGCCCTTTTTTGGGCTGTCTGGCAAATTTAGGCACATGCTGTGCGAGGGCAAGTCTTACTTTGTGCCTCACATGCGGGGTCATACGTTTCCATTATTAAAACGACTTTCTTCGATATCGCTTTGTGCCTCACATGCGGGGTTATACGATTCATCGTTGCCGGGTATCGCCGAATGCGAAGCTATGAATGAAGTGCTGGGCCGTTTCAAGGTCAAACTGTGTATCCCGTCCGTAGTTGGCAATGAGATACCGGTGCTGTGGGTTAAAGACCCAGGTTGCCAGCCCGCGGGTATGTTCCTGTGGTATGGAAAAGGCACATTGCACCGTGACGAAGGATTCGGTGATGCGCTGACTGCAGTCGGGTTTATCCGAACCGAGTGCCATCAGCCAATCGGTGACGACTGTCTTGCGCGTTTCGGGATGGTGGTAGGGGCTATTGAGATCAGAGGGATCGAGCCTTGAGACGTTGACGAGAAATTGACCATAGCGATGGTGTTGTGCCGAATAGACGCCTTCATGGTGAACTTCCTCATAGAGGGGATCACGTGGAAAGCGCACGGTGAAGCTGTCGGTTTTGCTGATGAAAGGGGGCCAGTTTTGTGGAAGCAGGCGAGCCTGGCTGTCTTGGATGGCTTCTTTGACAAGGGCGTCTGCATCGAGGCCATCCTTGTTGATCATGGTTTGGATGGCCTGGTCGACAGCAACGAAGATGGTTGTCAGGTCGATGCGCCAGGTGTCATCCTCGTGCCAGAACCCAAGCCGCGTGATGTGTTTGTCATCTATGGTGCCTTCATAGTAAAGATCGCCGGTAACATAACGTTTCCCGTTGGCATCGAAGGCCTGCAGGTTATCGAGTGAGGCTGTCTGGAAGGTTTGATACCCTATCCAGCCCTGATTAAAGGCCACCTCGTAAAGTGCCTCTGGCGTGGCTTTCATGATGAAGTCATAGGACAGCCGTTCGATAATGACGGCAATGTTGGCTCGCAGGGCCGGAGAGAGTTGGGGGCTGAGGCGTTCGAAGTCTTTGGGGCTGTTGAGTGCAGTTCTGGCTGCGGTCAGCAGGTGGGCGTAGTAGGTGAGCGAGGATTGGGCAAGGTAACGCGTGGCAGTGGTACCTTTGTAGCTCAGGACAGCCACCTTAAAGTTGCGAAACACGCTCTGGATGGCTTTTTTTTCTTCTGCGGTGACAGGACCAAGCGGCATAAAGGCATTGGATGATGCTGCAGGCTGCTCAATGGCCTGTTGTTTGTCTTTGTTGGAGGCGGCGGGTTGGTGGGATGGGTCGGAGGCCGACTGACTCTGGCAGCCTGCACACACACTCAAAACAGCCATGACAACGATGAGGGATGGTTTTTTTTTCATGCGTGCGATTCATCTATGCAGGGGCCGGCAATACCATGGCGCGGGGATTTAGGGGGTGGAAGGCGGGAGAGGCCTGGGGGCTTCAACCGCTTTGTCTGCTTCTTTCCCCATATCGCCAATCGGTATAACAGGCAAGGAGGGCAGAGAGCCATATCGATCTTGGTACTGCGTCAGGAAGTTGAATGCATGTGCCATTTTATAGGCGTGGCTTTGGTTCAGAACCTGATGAACTTCGGGTGCATAGCGTTCGACTTTCTCGGATAGCAGGCTCAGCAGGCACAGGATGAAAAAAATCATCAGTGTCGACTGGACGATGCCTAAACTGGCGCCAAAGATGCGGTCGGTTTTCTCGGCAATGCGTATGCCCTGTACGAGGGTGTTGCGCAGGAAGGCGCCGGTGCAGAAACAGGTGATGTACAGGACAGCGGCGCTCACCGACAGCAGGATGACATGGGCGTATGGTCCGTGCAGTTGAATGGAAGTTTCGTTTTGCAGGATTTTTTCGAGGACACCGGCCAGCGGCATGGCAAACGCGTAGACGGATACGATGCCCAGGAGGGCAAAAATTTGCCGGGTGAAACCTTTTCGGTATCCGTAAACGCCAAGCACCAACAAAGTGAAGAGAATGAAACCATCGACAAACATGCGGATCTCCGCCAGGGCATCGTAAGCTGTTACTGAGGCTGAAGCCTGACGCTGTATTCCGAGACGGGCTCGGTCAGCACAACACTGTGCGTTTTGTAACCGGGTGCTGAGACATGGATGCGTACAGGGCGCGTTGTCGATGTTGTCTTGACGCGGCAGACGCCGTTCTCGCACTCACCTGTTGCATTCAGGAAGCCTGGCCGGGCAGCAGGAGGATCGTATTTGAGCGTGAACTCGAAGATTGCATATGTGGGAGCTGCCTTGGGAGCTGCCTTGGGGTCTTCCTCTTGATTTGGGTGTTTGGGAGGCTTTTTTGTGTTTCCGGAATCTTTGCCTTTTGGGGGTTCCTGTTTGGCGTTTTCGGATGCCGGACTGGCAGGATCGGGGGTGGGATCAGGCCCATCTGCCCGCAGGAGATCCGGGTCATAATCATAACTGAGTCCGAAGGCAAGGGCATCCTGCGAGACATCGACTGCCAGCCTGGCGACCATGTCAAGGAGATCCATGTCGACGGTGTGACTGACCTGGGGAGATGATTCGGTCTCGGGCTGTATATTGCTGAATGGCTGGGGCTTTTTGCCGGAGAAGGGCCAGAAGACGAGGATGAGGATCAAAACCGCGATAACCGCTAAACCGGCGAAGAGGAGTATCCAGAGCAGTGCTGGCGACTTTTTGGCTGCAAGCTGGGGTATCGAAGCTGAGATAGAGCCTGAATCTGGTGTTTCGTGTATGGGTTGAGAGGGAGGGGATGTGGGTGACAGGTGGCGCAAGGCACTGGGAACGTTTGGCGCAGGGCGAATGGAGGCAAAATGCTGCGAAAAACCTGGCGGGAGGTTGATGGGCACGGTGGCACGGTTGTCTTCTTCTGCAAAGAAGCCATCATTATTTCCGTCATCGCCCCTGAGCCGGCACCCCTGCAGGGCAGGCATCAGGTTTGGTTCATGCCAGTGGGCCAGGGCGTCGATCACCTCCTGGGCAGAAGTGAAGCGGTTTTCTGGTTCCTTTTCGAGGAGTTTGAAGATGACGGCAACGAGGTTTGGAAATTGCCAGACTTCTTCGGGAAGACTTTTGGGCGTCATGAAAAGGTGCTTGGCAATCGTGACATGAAGCGTATCGCCGTCGAAGGGTGCGTACCCTGCCAGCATTTCATAGGCGATGCACCCGACCGAATAAAGATCCGCTATTTGCGTCAGAAGCTGGGAGCGAAACTGCTCGGGGGGCATGTATTTGGGTGTGCCCACCATTTCGTTTTTGCTTTTGTCCTTGCCCTCTTTGTCATCGTCCGAGATGATCCTGGCAACGCCAAAATCCAGAACTTTAACAAAGTCGGTAGGAAAACCCACGCGCGAGCATAGCATAATGTTGGCCGGCTTGAGGTCGCGGTGTACGAATCCGAGGTCATGGGCTTCGGAGAGTGCGGACAATACCTGTGACAGTATTGGGACGACGCGATCCGGGGCGAGGATGGGGATTTCTTCCAGGAGCGATTTGAGCTGGATGCCAACGACGAATTCCATCGCGATGTAGGGCAGGCCTGTGCTCGTCTTGCCTGTATCGTAGAAGAAAACCGTATTGAGTGCGCGAAGCTTTCTCAGGATTTTGCTTTCCTGTTCGAAGCGCTCGAACACGCCTGCCTGGTGGAAGCACTCTGCTGAGAGGATTTTAACGGCAACATCGCGCTGAAGATTCAGATCCGTTGCACGGAATACCACACCGCTTCCGCCTCTTCCGACGAGCTCTGTCAGCTGGTAGCGTCCGTCGATGATGTCGCCTAATGACACCGCATCCCGTGTGACATCCATGATGTGCCAAACTCCGTCGATCT
This sequence comes from Pseudomonadota bacterium, assembly GCA_009786045.1. GTDB lineage: Bacteria > Myxococcota_A > Bradymonadia > UBA4248 > UBA4248 > WQTY01. The sequence goes on from WQTY01000137.1 coordinate 5,921, forward strand.
TGCTTGGCCGAACTGCCCCTTTGCAGGAGGGACAAAACTACGAGTTTGCACTTTAGGGTATCTCATGGTGAGTGTCAAACTTTGAACCCGTCTTCCATAAAAGGTGCGGCGTATCTGCTTGCAGATAGCCGTGCCCGGCCGCGTATTGCCCGCACGGTGGTGCGGGCAATAGCGGGCGTCCAAGAAGACCCCGGAGCGTCTTATGTGGTGGTTTTTGAAGTGATATTTTCAATCATTTCAACATCAACTGGTGATATTTTTACAAATACTCTGCCTTAATTTTGTGGTTGCGATTGGGGGGAGTGGGGTAGAGCTGAGGGGTCGAAGATGGTGGGTGGGAGAGATAAGGCGGGGGGG
>WQTY01000138.1 GCA_009786045.1 Pseudomonadota bacterium
CCCCCCGATAAACGGCGGCAGCCGCATCAAATTGAGGCAGGGGGAGTGGCACTGTGTGAGACTGAGGCTGAGGCAAAATCCGTGACTCGGAAGCATGCTGGGTCGCATCGGCATTAGAGATAATCTTCGATGCACCAAGTGTCAGCAGGACGATGCAAAGGGCAACCAGCGCATAGCGAAAGGGCGAGAGGCGGCGCCGCTGAGGCTCTGTGTGTGCAGAAGAAGATGCGGGAAGGCTGGGTGATGCATCGTCCTGCAGCGCCGATGCGAAATCGGCCGGGCATGCCTTTGGGAGCCGTTCGGAGAAGGAGTCCGTCAGCCTCATGGAGCGAGTGGCATAGACGTCGTCACAGCGAGCCTGAGCATCGAGCAGAGAACGCAGCGCCTCATCGAAGACGTCCTGGCTGGTGCCAACCTGCATCGTGCTCGCGTCCTGAAAAGCGAGTTCGAAGGCTGCCACGAGATCTCGTGCATTGACGACATGGGCACAGGCACGCAAATAGTCCTCAAGAGCTGCATAAAATTCGTCTGCACTCTGAAAACGTTCCTCAGGTTGCTTTTGCAGTGCGCGTGCCACGATGGCTTCGAGTGCTGGATGGATGCCCGGGCGATGGCCGCAAAGCGGGTGATGCTCGGAGGATTTGACGAGCTCCAGCGTCTGGAGATCCGATTTGCCCTCGAAAGGCCGGCGCCCCGTCAACATTTCGTACAGAACAACCCCTGCGGAAAAAATATCCGTGCGCTGATCAAGAAGACCGCCCCTGGCCTGTTCGGGGCTCATGTAATTGAACTTGCCCTGAACAACCCCCGAAAACGTCTCACTGCCCAACACTTCGGATTTCGCAATCCCAAAGTCGATGAGCTTTACCTCACCTTCCGCCGAAACCAAAACATTCGACGGGCTCACATCGCGATGAATGATGCCAAGGCTATCGCCCCTGGCACTCACGGCGCGGTGGGCGTAACTCAGCCCCTTGAGCGTCTCCATCATAATGTAGCAGCACACGGACTCCGAAAGCTGAACCTTGTGTGCCCTCAGGTATCGCAGCAAAAAGCGCAAATCTGCGCCTGAAATGTGCTCCATTGCCAGGTAATACTCACCCTCCACATCGCCCATGTCAAAAACCTGAACGATGTTCGAGTGTGTCAGGGCAACGAGGGTCCGCCCCTCATTGAGAAACTTCTGCACGAAGGTCGGATCCTGAGCGCGCTCCGGCAGTATCTTCTTAATGACACACCGTTTCTCAAAACCTGCTGCCCCAACAAACCTCGCCAAATACACCTCGCCCATTCCCCCTTTGGCGATCAGCCCCAGGAGCGAATAGCGGCCAAAAGTGCAAGGCTGGAGAGCCGACATACTGCAAGCGAGCTCCGCAAAAAATGCTCGAAAAGGGGAGCTGCCACCAGTGTACAGAGATCAGCTCACCCCGCAGGCTAAGGGAATCTACTACACAATCCACGACGATGTATCAAATAAAGTCGCGCCTCTCGAACACGATGGCCCCGATACACAGGAGAACGACAACATAGAACAACCCATGCAAACTGGCCCAGCCCACGTGTGACCAATCCACATGAAGGCTGTAGCTGACATGCGTTGACAAATCGAAATGTCCGAGATCGGGAAGCAAAAACTGCCCGCTGCGCATGGCTGCCCGCACCCACAGCGTGTCGTTGCGTTCGGCATAAAGTGAGATCTGCGAATACAGGCTTCCAAGCACAAATAAGCTTGCGCTCATCAATGTCGAAAGCATCGCCCCGGAAAAAGTAGAAAACATGAGCGCTGCGGCCGCCACCACCAATGCCTTCACATAAGCCAGCCAAAACGCCTGAAACAACACGGCATCTATGGGAATATCGCGTACCAGCAAAAGCGCCAGAAACACCAAAAACATCGCCAGAAGCTCGACAAAAAGCGTCACAGCGATCCCCATAAACTTGCCCAAAATAACTTCGTATCGGCGCACAGGCTTTGAGAGGATCGTATAGATCGTCCGGCGATCCACCTCCTTGTGCAGCATCCCCACACCGGTATAAATGGCCAACCCAATCCCCATCAGGCCGATGAAGGTAATGCCAACGTCGCGAATGACGCGCACCTGTTCATAAAGCGACAGCTCACCCAGCACGAGCGAGAAAAGCAAAATCGCCAGCGAAAAGAAGCCGATGCCATAGAGAATCTTATTCCGAATGGCCTCGCGAAAAGTCTGCGTCACAAAAGCAGGCAGCGTTCGAATCATCAGGTCTCTCCCTCTATATCGCCGTCGGACACATTGGCAAACAATGCCTCAAGCTCATCGCGCTGCCTGAGTACCTGCTCCACCAGAAAACCCTCTTGTATGGCCATGTTGAGAATAACATTGACCTGCACCTGTGATTTGGCATCTACAAGAATGGTTATCCGATTATCCCGAACAGCAACAGAGCCAAATTGCGCGGCTTTTTCGAGAAAGTCAGGCATTGCTGAACCCACAAGGACAACCTCAATGGATTGCTTGAATGTGAGCAGCTCGTCCAACGCCCCCACGGTCTCCATCTGCCCATGGCGTATGACCCCAACACGATCGCAGAGTCGCTCGACATCCGGCAGAATGTGGCTGGAAAAGAAGACTGTCTTGCCCTGGCGCTGAGCTTCAAGGATGATTTCAGAAACATCGCGCCGGCCGATCGGATCAAGCCCCGACTGAGGTTCATCCAGTATCACCAACTCTGGATCACCAATGAGTGCCTGCGCCAAACCAATGCGCTGCATCATCCCCTTGGAAAATTGCCCAAGGCGCTTGTCGCGTGCATGCGCCATACCGACGCGATCCAGCCAAAAATCAACCCGGCGGCGGCGTTCCCGACCGTCGATGCCGTAGAGACGCGCATAAAAATCCAGGATTTCGTACGCGGTGAGATAATCGTAATAATAGCTGATCTCCGGCAAATATCCCAAACGCTGGCTGCAACGCCTGTCCTGGACATCGTACCCCATAAGGCGAATGCTCCCGGAAGTCGGCTTGATGAGCCCTGTCATCATCTTGATGGTCGTCGTCTTGCCCGCACCGTTTGGTCCAATCAAACCAAAAATCTCACCGCGCCTGACTTCAAGACTTACGCCCTTGACAGCATCGACACGACGGCGCCTGAAACCTACAAAAAACGTCTTATGAAGCCCACGAAGCTCGACAATCAAATCAGACATGCCCCCACCTCAATCGAAACGCCAACATCGACCTGCACAAACCCACTCAGCCATACGACTAACCACAGTCTTCCCTGTCCTAATGCTTAAAGGAGATATAAAATCGCGTATCCTCCCCTTCGTCGGATATCTCAAGCTTGCCATCAAACTGGCCCAGAATAGGCAGAATATAGGCGATAGCCTGGGCAGGCGGATAGGTCAAAGCCAGCCGCTTTGAACTCACCACCAGATCAAACAGGGTATCATCGTGCGCAGGCATAATGTTAGCCTTTGCCAGTACCTCGTTGATCTCGCGATACGTAAAGCGTTTGCCGTTGTGCACAAGCGACACCGAACAACCATCGGCAAAGGTTTGAACCCCTATCCGAATCCGACTCTTATCGTCGGTAGAAGTAAACGCGCTGTCAATGATGAGCTCGACAAGACGATCGATGATCGTTGTCAGCGCCATGGTAAATTCCGGTGCCGCACACTCCGGAGAAATCTCCGCCTGATCTGGAAAGCCTTCGGCATCCAGTTCGAAATGAATGATCTTCTTAAGGTAGCGGCAGCGATTCTGCGCATTCTCCACCACAAGCTGAAGTGAAGTCGGAAAATACGTCACCATCTCGCGCATGGTTCTCTGAAGCATCATCAGGCTTTCCCAGGCCACCGGCGCTGAAGACGCATGAGGTTTGAAGGCTTCAGAAAGCACCTGCAGGGCCTCCAGCTGACGCTGAAAGAATGACATGGGCATGGCAAAAGGCAGCCTGATAAACTCCAGCCCCGCATGCTCAGTCTTCTGCCAGTCTGGACATACATTGTGCGCCACGTTGATCATCAGGTAAAGCAGCGTCTCCACATCCCGAAATCCAAGCGCGGCATCGGAAAGCAGCTGGCGCAGCTCAAAGACAAAAGCAATGGCCGGCAAAAAATCCGTCGTCAAACCGATGGGCGCAAGCGTCGATTCAGCCTGAAGAATCTCGGTGCGCAAATCCGAAGGCTCTCGACTCTCCCGCAACGAAAGCACCTGATTGAGCACAGCAATCGCTTTTGAAAAAAACTGCTGAATTTGGGCAGAGTTGTTGCCTGCCGCCAGTTCCGGGCAACTCTCCTCAAGGGCTCGCACGATGCGCACACTCTGGCGATGCATCGTGCGGTTCTCGGTGCGGATGAAATCCTGGGACGGAATGTCATCAAGATGTGCCAAAATCAAAAGACGGATTTCCTTGAGTTCACAAACAGTTGCAAGATGCAAAAGTGACCGCAGCAGCCCACAGTAGTACTCGGTTGATGTGGGCGTAGACGTATTGCTCCAAACCAGACGGACTTCATCTGCAATCGTCCTCAGCCGCTTCTGGATGTAATACGTCACGCTGTCACGTGGCTGCCCGGAAGGCTGGTAAAGCGACAGCAATACCTCGTAAAAAATATGCCGCGATGTCAGAACAGGATTATTCTGCTCGCGCGCAAGATGACGAAGCATGCGTTCACATATGGCCTTAAATAACCCGCCAGAGTGATAAATGGCCGACATAAGCCCCTCTGGCGCGACCACACCCCCACCCTCCCTCGCGGGAATCCTCTCAAGCAGCGCCAGCAGCACCTCGGCTATCCTCACCAGGGCATGGCACTGCACCCGGCGCGCGTCGATAAGGATATCCTCAATCCTGGACGTCGATATCTCCTCGGGTTGCTCGATCTGCTGGAGCAATTTCTCCGCCTCTCCAAGCGCATCGCGAATGACAGAATAAACCTTGGGCGGACGAACCGAAAGATTGCGCTCAAACAAAACGCGCAGACGCTCGTGATTAAGCTGCTCCAAATCGTCGGCACCGATATCTTCGGTCGGAAATGAACGCATCTCCAAGGCCAGGCCAAGATAGGCCGCACCGCAAGCTTCCGGGTAAACCTCCCAGCAGACCATGAGCTTGCCCACCACCTTCTCTACCCAGGCAATGCCATGACACCTCGCCAGCTCATGCAGCGGCGCCAATTTCCTATACATCGCCTCTAAGGTCGTCAGCCGATTGGGCAAATAAGGCCCGGCCTCAAGCAAAAACTTTCGCCAGCGGAATGCAAACGACCGCCCCCCCGCCCCCTGCTGACGATCTGCCAATTTCGATATGAGCGCACGCAGATGCCGCAGCTTCTTTCCGCCCACAGCCTTCGGAAAGTGAACTTCCAATCGATCACAAACCAAATCATAGCGGTCATATACAGCCATACAGGGCTTGTTTGGCAAAACCAGCGAGGCCAGCTTCCTATGAAGCGCTTCAACCCCCTCAAGCAGACTGCTCAGGTTGTATTCCTTGGCAATCTGAATCGCACTGCTGAGGCAGCTTGTTGCCTCGCGATACCCACAGCTGTAGCCATACGAAACACACGCCTCAAGGTAGTGCAAAGACTCGGTGATAAGCGTCTCAAGCGTTCTGGCAAGCTTGTTCACCGTGCGTGAGGTCAGCTCCTCTGGATTCACACTGTCGCGAACAGGCAGAGGCGCTTCCGCACTTGGCAGCCCGGGCACCGCACACAGTGATTCATAGAGCGTCTCAAGCACACCCGCAAAACGCCCCATATCAAACCCGGCATAACGCTCCGAAAGATACCTGAGAATATAGACCAGGCAATTCAGAATCTCGACTGCCTTCTCAAGAAAAACCTGCATCTTAAGACTGTCGTAACGACGAGCTGCACCCTCACCAATCGACGCTTCCTCAAAACTCAGTGGCAGCATATTGACAATATAGGCAAGAATCGGCAGCGCCTCCGGCATGCCGCAAAACGACAAAATATTGCCAAGACGCGCCACCTGCTTCGCCAGATCCCCCACCTCCTCGCTATGCTTCTGAACGAGAACAAGCTCCAAATCATCAAATAAACGTATCAAAATAAGCGACACAAACTGAGTGACCTGCGTGGCCTCGTCTACACCAACCCCTTTTAATTCATGGCTTGCCGAGCTCAACCGCCGCTGCAAAGCCGTCACATCCACCACCCTGGCCTCA
>WQTY01000139.1 GCA_009786045.1 Pseudomonadota bacterium
AAGGGTGCTTGCCAGGCCATAGATTATCCTGAATCGTCTGGGATGGCGGATTCTTCGGCCCAGCCAAAGTCTGAGCGGTATGTCATGGTGTGACATCACCCAGGCCAGGCCAAGGATGGCACTGAATGAAAGCTGGAATCCGATGTCACTAATGGCCATGGGATCTGTGATGAGGATAACAATGGCGGCAAAGGCCATCGTGCGTCCCGTTTGTGGTTTTCGCGCCAGGAGCCGCCCGGTGACGCAGAGATATGTCATGAGAAGGGCGCGCTGGGCGCTGATGGGGGCGCCCACGAAGAAGATATAGAGCAGGAGAATCGGAATGGAGAGGAGGGTTGCCGGGCGTTTTGATCCAAATCGCCGCAGAATCCATGGAAAACGTCCCATGACCAGTCTGAGCAGCTTAATCATGGCCATGGCAATGATGCCAAAGTGCAATCCGCTGACTGACAGAACGTGGGCAATCCCAAGGCGGCCAAAGGTGGAGCGCGTGTCTTCGTCCAGCGGTTTGGATACGCCCATGCTGAGTGCCGGCAGGATGCCCATGGGGCTGTGCTCGCTTATTCTGCGAAAAGCCAGATGGCGCTGCTTTTCGACCCAGATGCGGATGCCCGGGCTGGGATCGTTCACAAATGACATCGGTTCATATACCCATTGTGCATCCTGAACCTGTCCATGTCTCGAAAAGATGAGGNGGTTTCCATGGCGTTTCATCCATCCTGAAGCATCGAATGTTCCCGGTGTATCTTTAGGGGCTGCATGCCGGAATTTCCCCTGCACGCTCAGCTGCTGTCCCCGGCTCACCCATTCGTCCGCATTCAGGCGCATGCGTACCTTCACCTGTCCGGATCCTTCCATGCCGTCGCACTGCCAATGGTGGACGATCCATTGCACGGCAGGGTCGCCCGGCGCAGGTGCTGCCTGAACCGTGCCCATGGCACGGCAGGTGATGTCGGTGGGCGGAATCGTCGCTGAGGCTGGTGTTCCCAGGTACAAGCCAAACGTCAACCACATCAAAAGCCAGGTGATGAAGCCATAGAGAGCTTTTCGGGTGGCTGGAGCGCTTGTCCATACGGTTTGGCACCGCCATGAGATGGCCAGAAAAATGCCAGCCACCCCAAGCCCAAGGGCGTTGATGGTGTTCGAAATGCTGTCAAAGTGCAGTGCATGGTTCCAGTGCAGGCTGTCGGCGTGCCATATGCCAACTATCAGCGCCAGTGCACACATGTGCCACGGCATAAGCGAGGCATTCTGGCCCCGTGATTGCCAAATTTTTTCAAGACCCAGGGCGACTTCAGTGATGCGCATGCCAATCCCTCCCACACTGAATGATGCCCGCTGGGATCACTTTGTGACGGTGGGAGGGATAATTTTTACGATGCATCCAGACGAAAACGGATGACGAATTTTGTGCCGTGGGGCTGGGCGGGTTTCCAGCTGATAGAAGCGCCATGCTCTTCGACGATCTTTTTTACGATTGAAAGGCCAAGACCCGTTCCGCTTCGCTTGCCATAGGTCACAAAGGCATCGAACAGGGTATCTGATAGCTCTGGGGGAATGCCGGGGCCATCGTCCTGAATCACCAAATAGACATATTGATCATCCGCATGGGTCGATATCTGAATCTGCCCGTCGTGATCGATGGCTTCCATGGCATTCTTGGCCAGGTTTACGATGACGCGCTGAATTTTGAGCTCATCGCACGTCAGATAGCCGCGGTAATGTTCATTGCAAACCAAAGCGATCTTTCTCTTCGCTGCCTCGGGTTTGAGGAGTTCCACTGCCTGCTCGACGATGCTGTGCAGGGTTGTTTTGCGTGTCAGAAGCGTTGTCTCACCCCGTGCGTACTGCAAAATTTCGAAGCCCATGTTCTTGAGCATGCCGATCTGTTTCTCGACCGTCGTGGCAAAAGTCTGGCGCCTGTGATCGTCGGGTTGGTTGACCATCAAATCGACATAGCCGGAGATGTTGGCCAAAGGTGTCTTCATGTCATGCAAAAGCGAGGACATCATCTGGCCAATGGCTGTCAGGCGCTGGTTTTTTTCGCTTGCTTCCCGTTCGATGTGGACGGCAATGGTCGTCATCAGGTTCGCCGCCAGGAGCAGGGCGAGTTTCGTGGCTGAAGGTGTGTACTTTGACTCGATATAGTCGTCTTTTGTGCCAAGGATGAGGGCGCCAAACAGTGCGTCCAGGTGCGACAGCTGAACGACGAGCAGTGTCCGCTGCGCCTGACCAAGATATTCGCTCGTTTGCTCGGGGAGGCTTGGGATATCGTCACAATTTAATACGACACAATCGTCATGGCGAATGACCGAAGGCAGAAAGGGAGGCGGCTTTTCCATCGTGCGCACTTCAAGGAGTGGTGCCGCCCCCAAGGACTGCGTCATCTGGTAGAGCCTGTTCTGCGTGCCATCCATGAGGAGAATTGCTGCATATCGCGTTCGAAAAACACGCATGCACCTGGCCAGCGTCATCTCAATGAGGCCGGTCAGATCCGGCGCCAAAGCCGCGTCACGTTCGAGATTGTAGAGAATGTCCAGCTCTTCATTGTGCCGCCTCAGCTTTTCGTGCGCTTCCAGCAGCTCTGCATTTTTGAGCACCATCGACATGTAAAACTGATGCTGCGTAAGACTCACGCCAATCTGCGCGCAAATCGAAGCAATCATCTCTTCGTCATCAAGCGTAAAATAGCCATTTATCTTGTTGAGAACCTGAATGACGCCCAAAAGATCCTTCTGCATATTCATGATGGGAAAGCACAGGCATGATGTTGTCTTGAACCCGCTGGCAATGTCGAAGGACGGTTCAAAAAGCGGCGATTTGTAGGCGTCCTTGAGATTCATGGACTTTCGCCTCAATGCTACCGTACCTGCAATGCCCTGACCAAGCTCCAGCTCAATGACATGAGCACCTTGGGCGATTTTTGAGCTTAAATAGGCGCCGCGCTCCCCCTTCTCCAGCAGAAAAATCGTCGTTCTCTCGGCACGCATGAGCTGTGTCGTCTTGTCGCTGATAATCTCAAGAACCATCTCAATGCTGGCATCTGAGCCGACAGTCTGGGCAATCTGCTGAAATGTTTCCAGGCGCTCCTGAATCCTGGCCAGTTTTTCGCTGGCTTCCACCGTGCACTGCGGATGGGACACCGATAACCACAGAGCGTCGTCAAGCTCGCGCTTTTTCTCCGCCTCGCCAGACGGCATGGCCGACGATAATGCCTCAGCAGAAGCGGAGGCTTGCTTGCGCTTGTTCTCGTCCATCTCGCAGACCCCTTGACATGAAACACCCTCGACCGCCAACGTTCGGCCATTATCCCCGAAATTGCGGCCGTCGTAAAGGTGATGTTCATTTGGGGGAATCAGCCTGTTGCCTTTTATTTCAGGGACGGTCGCCCCTACAGATTTTTTTGTGGTTGGGGGGCGCCGGACGTCAATAAAACTTTTTCTAATTGCTGTTTGACAGAGAAACGCCGCTTGTAGAACAATGAAATCCCCTTAATCTTTGCAATGCTGCGCATCGCTTGTGGGGGAGGGCTGGGATGATGCGATGATTTTTATTTGTCAGTGCAAGCAGCCGCCTGGCATCGTACAAACTAAAAAGTTTCCATTTGTAATTGTTTTTCGTTTAAAATGAGGCTCAAAGTGATAAACAATGAATTTAAAGAGCCTAAAATGGATTGGGCATGAAGCAAGGAGGTTAAGGCATGGGTTATCGCATATCTCTCACACTGCTCGCAGCAATACTGCTACTCGTTGGGTGCAACAATATTGATGTAATATTACACAAAACGGGCAAGACCTACCCAGCCCTGTCTGAAGGTTGTCCAGTCCGGTTCGAGAATCTGACGCCCCAGGAGGCTTCTGTCGCCGAGTATGAACAAGTCGGCATACTTACGGTCAGTGGATTGAAGAAGGATCAGCTTCAGGCTGTCCAGGTATGGGATGGTGCTGTAAAAGAGCGCCTGTGGCCGAAGGTTTGTGAGCTCGGTGGCTCCATTGTGACACTCGTTGCAATGGGAGGGGGAGAGTCCGACAGCCTCTTCGGTAAGGCTACCGGACATGCTCAATTTCTGGTTTGGCGCGAAAAAGGGCAATAAAATGGCGTTTCAAACCCGCTCTGCCTATTTGTAAGGGCGGCGATTGAGCCCCGCACAGGGGGTAGACGCGTATTGCCGCATGCGGCAATAGCGGCGCAGGGGGCTTGCCCCCTCGCAAGACCCACATGTAGGCCTTGCGCAAAGCCCCCCTTAAAATAAAAGGCAACATTTTGCGTCCAAAGGACGAAAAATCGTCACGAGGGGCAGTTTTTTATCCGAAGGCAATACATGGCAAGTAGGGGCGACCGTCCCGGTCACCCGTATTCCATTAAAGTTTAATCTTCTTCCAGGTGCCGGAGCGCAGTTTGATGAACATGATGACGGCCAGCAGGGCGGCGTAGCCGAGGACTGCGGCCCACATGCCCAGGATGCCCAGATCCAGGACGATGCCCAGGAAGTAGGAGATGGGAATGAGGCAGGTAAAGTGCAGGGAGGCTTCGACGATCATGACGAACTTTGTGTTGCCTGCGCCGAAGAGCGCCTGGGTGAAGACGAGTGCGCATGCGATGATGACGAGTCCGAAGGCCAGGAGCCGGAGTACGCTTGCGGTGACGGCAATGACCTCGTCGACGTTTGACAGCCAGCTGGCAATCGTTTCGGGATAGATAAAGGTGACGGTGCCGACGATGGCAAAGAGGATGAACACGATTTTGGCGGATTCGTAGGCGTAGGTTTCGGCGAGTTCTGGTTTGCCGCGGCCGAGGGACTGGGAAACGAGCGAGGCGGTGGCGGTGCCAAAAGCCATGGCGCTCATGAATGTGACGGACAGAATCGACACCAGCAGGTTGGAGGTTGAGCTGTAGATGGGTGGATTGGCGCCCAGTATGGCCAGCGGCAGGTCGCTGACCCAGAGGCTGTGGACGCCGAGCGCTTTGTCGAGGAAAATGTCCTGGGCATTTTGCAGTGCATTGATGCTGTCGTGGGCATAGGCTGAGACCGAGAGCACCAGTTCGATGGCGGCTTTTTCATCCAGAAGGGCGACGATTTTAAAGAAGACGAGGAAGCCGCCCATGACGAAGACGTTGGCAACGCCCGAAGGCACGGACACGCGGACGATGTTCCACATGGTTCGGGGGCACAGATCTGCCGGCCGATACTGACGGTACTTTTTTCGAATGGTGGGGAAAAGTGACCAGCCAATCATGACGGCCAAACCGACGTAGGTGGCAATGAGTGAAGACAGGCCTGCGCCTGCGACATTCATATCGGGGAAGGGGCCGATGCCGAAGATGAGCAGGTAACTGAGGATGATATTGGCGATATTCATGATGATGGCGGCGACCATGTGCACATAGGTTCGGTTTGTGCCATCGAAGAAGCTCTTGATAACCGCCGTGGTGACCATGCTCAGCACGCCCAGCAGGCGATAGCGCGCGTAAGGAACGCCAAAGGCAATGACTGCGTCATTATCGATGAGAAAACGGAAAATCTGCGGCACCAGCGCATAGGCTGTCATGCCTACGACCAGAGAAGCCACGACGGCAATCAACACGGCATTGCTTAGCGCAGCACCCGCCAGCTTGAAGTTTCCTTCGCCCTGCCGGCGTGCCACAATGGCCAGCGTACCGATGCCAAGGGAGCTCAGAAAGCCGCCAAACAGCCACAAAAGCGGCGTTGAAAAACCAATGGCAGACTGGCCGGCCACAGCATAGCTCGGGTCGAGCCAGCCCACCATGACGGTGTCGAGGATGTTGATGGCCGTCTGGGTGAGCATGGCGATGACAATCGGAATTGCCATGCGCAGGATGATGGGCCAATACGTCGGTTTGATGATCATGCTTTCTCTCTGTTCTCCATTTTCATGGAAGCCGGCAACCGAAAAACGCGATGCCTACTTATGTGCCGCGACGATGTTTGACAACCAAAAATCACCCGGTTTCGGATGCCTGAATGTAGAAATATGGTTGGGGGAAGTCTCCCCCTGCGCCGCTATCGCACTCGCCTTATGGCTGACGGCAGGGTCGCGGCGTCGAAATGGTGCAGATTCCAGGAAGCAAGGAGGCGTGGAAGGGAGCGTACTTCGTACGTGACCGACCACAACGACGCCGC
>WQTY01000140.1 GCA_009786045.1 Pseudomonadota bacterium
CCGATATCCGCAAGGGCCATGGGCTTAAGCTTCAGGAAGGCGAAAATGCCGCAAATCTTGGGCATTTTCGCGCAACGGCCGAAAATCGCCGCGTGTGGGACAAGATTAAGGAACAGGCTCAGAACGTTGGCGCCTCACATATTTTGCTCGAAACGCCGGCTTCCTTTTCTCCAGCCTCTGCCAATAAACTCGCCCTGACCGCCTTCGTAAAGGAGTGGGCACTGTTACCCGAAAACATGAAGCTGGTGTGGCATCCGGCGGGATTCTGGTCGCGCGAAGAATCGATTGCCCTGGCCGAGTCGCTCGGCATGATCCTGGCAATTGATCCGCTGGTCGATGATAAAGAAGAGCTTCCCAAGGGCGAGTCGGTCTATCTCCAGATGCTGGGAAGACGCGGATTGATGGACAGCTATTCGGATGACGATTTGGAACGCATCCTCAATATCGCAGCACGTTACGACGATGTGACGATCATCTTTCGAACCCACGATTCTCTGGGCGATGCCACGCGCCTTCTAAAATTGTCCGAAACGTACGAACCAGACGATGACTTTGAGTTCGACGATGAGGAAGACGACTTTGCGGATGACAGCGACGAAGCCTTCGACGATGACGAGGATGAGCTCGAAGATGATGACGAGAGCAGCTTCGACGAGGAATAACGAATGATAATGGCAGCCTGGCACGTTGGTCAGGCTGAACTGAGTGATAAACTTTCTGGCACATGTGTTTCCAAAACATGTGCCTTATTTTTTGTTGCTGTCTTTTGTGAAAAATCGATGATTTGTCACTCATCCAGCAATAGCTGAGGGCTGGCGCTATTCAATCTGGCTGAGCATCTCCCTGAAATCTGCAAGAATCTCATCCATTTCTGGTGTATTTCCGCATTTCGCCCTCAGTCTCTCGCCAAAGAGCCTGCCCCTACTGAACCCGCGTTCCACCTCGGATAAATGGAGGACATATTGGACTTCTTTCGGGTAGGCGGCTATCATTTCATCTACTTTTGAGATTCGGATATTCCATTCAGAATTGGAATTATTCCAATCGTTTATTTGACCCTTCATAGTTTTGGCGATTTCGGCGCATGTGACGTCGTTTTTCGGCAGATCTGCCAACATCATGACAAAATCACCAGTGGCACCAACGCCAGTTATATCAACCTCAACTCCAAAGACGTAGGGGACAATTTTCAGAAGGCTTGCGTGGATTTCAGCTATTTCTGGTGTGCCTTTACACTTTTCCAGTCTTTTATCAAGGCGTTCGAAAGCATTTGCCGAGCGTGCCTCATCCACTGGAATAACGATATCCCGAAATTCTTTCGAATAGGCGTCTAAGGTATCATTTGTCTTCCATTTATTCGCTTTTGAAATGCGAGTTTTCCATTCAGAAAGGTTTTGAGGGGTGTCAAAAACCTTGATGGCGTTGGCGATTTCGGCGCATCCGCCTTTGTCTCTCGCCAGATCTGCCAGCGTCGTGGCAAAATCGCTGGCTATGCCGACATCGGTGATATCGGCCACGTCTGTAACGTGGCCGACAATTCTCAGATAGCGCAGGATAATTTCAAGGATTTGCGCATCCCCGCACTTTGCCGCTACCTTTTCACCAAATTGCTCTCCGAAGTGTTCTCCGCGTTTTTCCAAAATTTCGTCGTCTCGCTTTGTACCCGCTTTCTTTATCGCTTTATCTGCCTTTGCAATGCGGGCTTTCCATTCAGAAAGTGCTTCGGGATTGTCTAACTTTTCTATTGCCTTGGCGACTTTAGCGCATGTGGCATCGTCTTTCGCCAGATCGTCCAGCATCATTAAAAAGTCATTGGTGGTTGCATGGGCGGCAATAAGATCCTGCCTGCCTTTCACATACGAAAAAATGCCGTAACCGACCAAAAGAACGACGACTACGATTCCCAAAATGCGTTTCAAAGTGAGTTCCTTTCTTTGCAATGACAAACGGCTGGCTTAAACGATGCACTTTGCCACTTCACCCACAAGCAATGCGCAGCATCGCAGGGGGTGTGGGGGAACGAGTTCCCCCACAAAAAATAAAATTATGGCGCTTTTTGTGCAACAAAGGCGCGCAGCACCGACTCGGGCGTAGCCGGCCAGGTGATTTGGGGGTCACGCTTGGGATCGCTTCCTGCTGCACCAATCGCATGTTCCAAAGCCTGCATGAGTGCAACCGCCAGTACAAAAGGCGGCTCGCCAACAGCCTTTGAGCCATGAACGGCATCGGCCGTGGCATTGCTAAGGAGCCGTATTCGAAAACGGTCAGGCTCTGGGATCATGCCAATGGTAGGAATCTTGTAGGTTGCGGGGTTATGGGATTTGAGCGAACCATCTTTGCCCCAGACAAGTTCCTCGCACGACAGCCAGCCATAGCCCTGCACAAATGCCCCCTCGACCTGGCCGCGGTCGATGCAGGGCAAAATCGCATCGCCAACGTCGTGGATGACCTCGACATCGCAAAGCTGGTACTCGCCTGTCAGCGAGCAGCACTCGACCTCAAGCACGCAAACGCCGTAGGAATAGTAAGCGAAAGGTGTGCCGCGGCCTGTCACAGCGTCATAGCCGATACCCGGGGTGGCATAAAAACCGGCGGCGGAGAGCTGGACGCGATTGAAATAAGCCTGTTTGATGACCTTTTCGATGGCAATGGGTTCGCGATGGGCGGCCAGACACAGCCCGCTGTCGAGGAGGATGGAGTCGGCGTCGTTTTCGGGGATGTCGAGCATTTGTGCGGCGACCAGGCGCAGCCGTCGGGCGAGTTGTTTGCAGGCATCGTGAATGGCAGCACCGTTGAGGTCGGTGCCGCTTGAGGCCGCCGTGGGCGAGGTGTTGGGCACCTTGTCGGTGCGCGTGTCCATGAGGCGGATTCGATCAGGACTGATGCCAAGGTCATGTGCGGCGATGGCGATCATTTTGGTATGGAGACCCTGCCCCATTTCTGTGCCGCCATGGTTGATGGCAACAGAACCGTCGGCATAGATGAGGACGAGTGCACCACCTTGATTGAGCATGGCATTGGTAAAGGAAATGCCAAACTTGACCGGCATAAAGCCGATGCCGCGCTTGATGAAGCGATTCTTCGCATTGAAAGCATCGATTTGCTGTTTTCGCTCAAGGTAATTTGAAGTTTTGAGGATTTCTTCCGTCATGCGGGGTATGCGGAAGTCGCGGAGCTCTGCGCCATATTGCATGACGTTTCTTGGCGATGGACCATAGAAATTGAGGCGGCGAATGTCGACCGGTTCCATGCCCAGATGCCGTGCGGCACGGTTCATGACCGTTTCGATGACGATGAAGCCCTGCGGACCGCCAAAACCGCGAAAGGCAGTGTTGGAAGGGAGATTGGTTTTGGCAATATGGCCTTCGAAGTGGAGGGCAGGGATGAAATACGAACCGTCCAGGTGGAAGAGGCATCGATCGAGGATCGAACGCGACAGATCATGTGCCCAGCCGCCGTTTGCCCAGGTTTTGACGTAGAGGCCAAGGATGGTGCCATCGTTGGCAAAGGCCGCCCGGTAGGTGGAAAAGAAGGGGTGACGCTTGCCAGTATACATCATGTCTTCGTCACGGTTAAGCCAGACGCGCACGGGACGGCGGGTGACCCAGGCACCGAGTGCGGCCAGGCCCGCATACTGTGCCCCCTGCGTTTCCTTTCCGCCGAATCCGCCGCCCATGCGGGGCATGATGACGACGACGCGGTTTTCTGTCAGCCCGAGGATCTCGGCGGTTTTGACCTGAACTTCGCGCGGATTCTGGCTGGAAGCATAGATGACGACGTCGTCGTCCTCATTGACCTCGGCCTGAGCGCATTGTGTTTCGAGGTACCAGTGTTCCTGCCCCGGCGATTCGACTTCGCCTTCGATGGTAAAATCAGCCCGTTGAAAAGCTTCCTCAAGATCGCCGCGCGCAATAATATGCTCGCCGGAATGAAGGCTGTTTTGGGCAATGGCATCGCGAATGTCGAGGATGGCAGGCAGCGTTTCGATCTCAAGAGCCACACGCTTGGCTGCCTGGTGACAGGCTTCGTAAGTTTCGCCCAGGATCAGGGCAATTGCCTGACCCACGCAATGAACCTCGGAAGACGCCAGGAGCTCCTCGTCGTGGTAAATGGCCGAAACATCGTTGATACCGGGGATGTCTTTGGCGGTCAGGATGGCGGCCACGCCCGGAACCCTGAGGGCTTCATCTGTTCCGAGCTTTTGGATGCGCCCGCGGGCGACAGGAGAGGCGATGATGTGCGCCACGAGCATGCTTGCAGGACGCGGCATGTCGTCGATGAACAGGGCCCGGCCTGTGACGTGCTTCCAGGCGCTCTCGTGAATGGCATCTTCGTGCAGGGGGCTGTTTCGGCATGTGTCTTTCATAGTGCATTACCCAGTTGAACGGTGGAGGTGGGACGGTAATCGCGCTTTGGCAGATTCTCTTCGAGGGTTTCGTAATAAAAGCCTCGCAGGAGATTGCAGGCGACCTCCTTTCGGTACCATGCGCTCGCACGGACATCGCTGATGGGGGAAAAATCCTGGGCGACCATTTGCGCGGCATGCTCGATGGTATCTTCGTTCCAGGGTTTTCCAAGGAGGGCAGCCTCGGCAAGCTTGGCGCGTGCCCCAGGCAGGGCAGACACGCCGCCGTAGGCAAGTCTTGCGGCTGTGACGATGCCGGCTTCGTCGGTTTCGACGTAGCAGCAGGCCGAAACACTGCTGATATCCAGTTCGAGCCGTTTTGAGACTTTGTAGGCAGCACAGCGTGCGTTTTGGGGGATGTTTGGGATATCGAACCCAAGGACGATTTCATCGCTCTGTATGCAGGTCTTGCGATATCCGACGAAGAAGTCTTCGAGCCTGAGCTGTCGCGTACCGCGAAGCGATCCGAGCGTCACCGTGGCATTGAGGGCGACAAGCACTGGGGCAATGTCGCCGACTGGAGAGGCACTGGAGACGGAACCCGACATGCAGGCGACCTGCTTCGTTTGGTGGGAAGCAAAAAATCGCAGGATTCGTCCGAGAGGCGTACACCGCTCCTGGACAAAACTTTCGATGTCGGCCAATCGTGTGGTGGCGCCGATGTGCAGCGAGGTGTCATCTGCCGACAGGTGTCGAAGCGCCTGGATATTGGACAGGCTCATATATAACGTGGATTGGCCGCCATGCTTGTTGATGATGACGGCAACGTCAGAAGCACCGGAAACGATCGTGGCATCGGGATAGGCAGACTTGAATTCGAGGGCCTCTTCGAGCGTGTTCGGCACAAAGAAGCGCGTGTTTTCATAGCGATAATCGAGCGTCTGGACGGCGAGGGGCGGCTCGGTGAGCTTGTGTGTAAACGCGTCGTCGTGCCCCGTTCCGGCAAGAGTGCGCACACACTCGAAAATGGGGCGATAGCCCGTGCACCGGCAGAGATTGCCAGACATCTGCTCAATATACTGCCATGGTTCCCTGAGGTCGTGCCGATACGTTGCCTCAAACAAACTCATGGCCACGCCCGGCGTGCAATACCCACACTGGGAAGCATGCCGCTGAAGGATGGCTGCCTGAACCGGATGGCGCTTCCCGGACTGGGCCAGAGCCTCAATGGTGTAAATCTGCTTGCCATGAAGCATGGGAAGCAGGATGAGGCAGGCGTTGATGGCTCGATAACGTGGCGGCTGTGAGTCGCTGTCCTTGAGGATAACCGTGCAAGTGCCGCAGTCGCCCTCGTTACAGCCCTCTTTGGTGCCCGTCAGATGGATGATGTCTCGCAGGTAGTGCAGCAGCGACATCGTTGGGGGCAGACCTTCGATATCATAGGTCCTGTCATTGATGGTGCACTGGATTCTGTTCATGACGCTTCACTCTTGTCTGGGGTCAATTGTCTCGCAGGGCCGGAGACGGCAGTAACGTATCAAATATCGGGTGAGATTCGGAATGAGAAAATCTTTTTTATTCATAAAAGAATCCAGCTGCATGCTGTTTATGCTACATATGCCTACATTGTGTGTGCGAAAATCATGGCGGAGCAGGGTGAGTTTTGTTTTGTTGCGCCCGCTATTGCCCGCCTAAAGTGCGGGCAATACGCGGCCGGGCGCGGCTATCTGCCAGGCAGATACGCCACGCCTTTTATTTTGTATTGGGACCAGCACCCGGTAGGGGCGACCGTCC
>WQTY01000141.1 GCA_009786045.1 Pseudomonadota bacterium
CGTGCCAATACGCGGCTACCCCCTCTGCGGGGCTCAAACGCCGCCCCGCAACGCCCTGCTCGGGGCGACTGCGTCGCACGGGCGACTACGGATTTTTGCAAATTAAAGATGCACCACAGGCGCAAAATCATAATAAGCCACGATGAACACGCTTGCGACTTGAACACACCGTGTGAGATACACAGGGTGTGTCATGCAAACAACACAGCCATTTTTTAACGCATGCCATATTTAATGTATTCCATGGGAGGCATCATGCACACAAGAAAATCGTTCTCAAAGCGGCGCAGCGCTCTGACCCTTTTCGGCAGCCTTTTGATCGCCCTGTCGGCGCATGCCTGCTCTGATGATTCCAAGCCAGAAGATGACCAGAACAGACCCAACGACAGGCTTGGCCATGCATGTGGCGTGACCCAGGGTGATTGCGGCGGCGCCTACTGTTGCAGTGGTATTTGTCAGGTCGCCCCCTGCTCGCCGGGGCAAAATTGTTATCGAACGACCGATTGTAATGCTGCTTCAGATTCGGAGCACATGGTTTGCGTATCCGACACGTGCAAAATCAAAACAGGTGTCGACGAGCTCAGCTGCGCCAGCCACAACGCCTGCCTGTCTGGGGTCTGCCAGGCCAACAAATGCGTCACCCCTGGCACTGAAGATCCCTGCCTGTGGCAGGNTTGCGGGCAAGGCAGGAAATGCGTGGTCGAGGCGGGTACACCGAAGTGCGTTGACTCGGGCACTGAGGACCCTTGTGCCGGGATAACATGTTCGACAGGTCAGATGTGCAGTGCGAATCCATCAACTGGCGCCGGTGTCTGTCACACCGATTGCAGTAAGATTGATGATGGCTTTGTCTGGAGCTGGGAGCACTTTGCCTGCATCCCTGCTGATATTGGCGGGTGCGAGCGCGACGCCGATTGCGAGATTGGCTACGTTTGTGACACTTACGAAGGCATATGCGTGGAAGGTGCACGCGAGTTCAGGTTCGTTCGCATCGACGATCTTTCGCCCGTTGAATACAATGATACCAGGAAAGAGGATCCCGGTGTCGACATTGATGCCGTCGCGTTGAAAAAGAAGGACACTGGGGCGTACTTCTATGCTGTCAGAGTTGCCGGTTATGCACGAGGCGATGGCAGCAGCTCAATCAGGGACAACTTTGCGTTCGATCCTCATGCAGCATTGGGTAAACCAGACGCGTTCGTGAGCTATCCCACCAACACAGATACCTGCCACTACTACGTCGATCCGCGAGCCGCTGTAAAGAAATATACCTTTGTTTCCCTTGGTGGTTTGGGGGGCTGGCTCATCCTCGAAATGGGCGCCGCCATCGAAGCAGGCGACATTCTGGATGTCCTCGAAGTGAGCGATTGCAAACTTGCCAGTACGATGAGTGCAGATGGCATGACGGCTGTCAAAGAGCCGGATGGTTTCAGGGTTCAGATTTCTACCTCCGAAGCAGCCAATGGCAAGTGGAACGTCGTCAACCAGGGCACTGTCACCAAGGGTATTTTGTCCACGACCATTACCAATGCGATGGTGAATCTGTAGGGCACCGAGGGCAGACAGGTCTGCTTAACGCGCCTTGGAGGGGGGCCACGCCCCCTGCGCCGCTATTGGTATGCGGGCGAACCGAGGCTCGCCCCTGCATGCCAATACGCGGCTACCCCCTGTGCGGGGCCTCAATCGCCGGCCCCGCAACGCCCGGCTGCGGCGACTGCATCGCGCGGGCGACCGGGACTCGCCCCTACAGATTTTTTCGTGGGGGAACCCGTTCCCCCACCCCCCCTGCAATGCTGCGCATTGCTTTGGGTCGTGCTTTAGACCTTCCCTTCCGCCATGAAGGCCAGCACAACAATCGCGACAATGATGCCGATGTAGAGCAAAGACGCCAAAATGGCGGCGCCTAAATTTGTGCCTCCCCTGCGCTGAAGGAAGTCCAGTCTCTCAAACTTGCTCATGTCTTTAGACGCTTCCTTAACCGCAAGAAACCATTGTCTGTAAATTTTGTTCCCCAACATGCCAAATGTGACAAATATGGCGACATTGATAGCTCTGTCCACAACATCCGGCACATTCCAGGTGATGGCAGTCAGAACACCCAGGCCCAGAAAAGTCAGGATGGCATATTTGTACATTTTTCTGTACACCAACCACAGAACGTTAAAAAATGCTGCACCTATATTAAATCCCGATCCGGCAGCATTCCATTTTTTCGAAAAATAGGCCCACTTTTCTCCGACAAAAGCCTGTACTTCTGATTCTTCGTCGTGTTTAGAAGTATTTGACGCATCATCCACGAACGCATTGTTTCTGTCATCATCCATTTGCTGTCTCCCAGGTCTGTGTTTATGGCAACGATGCCATGTATGGTCAATTTACTCTATATCTCAGCCTTCTGCAAAAGGCCATTCAGAGTCTCCACCAGTGCTTCTTTGTCTTTGTCCTCACTTTTTGATTCGATGCTCGTCTTCCAGGCTTCGAGCTCGGTTTGGGGTGTTCCGAGTTTGATGAGAAGCGCAAGGGCATCCTGGCGAGCCTGGGTTGGACATGTGCCGGCCAGCAGAATGCCTTTGAGGGCTGCGGCAAATTTGGGCTTATCCCGTTGTTCGCGCACATATTCCCATGAAACATTATCTGGAATCAGGCCCCTGGGCGGGAACGTTTCTGTGCAATTTTTTGCATCCAGCAATTTGACGTGTGCGGAGAAGGCTTTTTTGGCGAGTTCTCGTCCCTCGGCAGTGCCATCATCGCGATCGTGCTCATCGCCATCCCATCCCCAATTTTGAACATTCAAATAGTCTCTTGGGTTTTTCCACATATCTGGCAAAGATTTGACGCAGTCAATACGTGACACGTCATCCTTGGCTGCCCGGATGAGCCTGACAACCGCACCAATGGCCTTGTCGCTGGCGTAGCTTCCCAAGCTGCTGCAATTGTCATTAATCACAGCGTCCTGACCTTCTTTTGATGCCTTCAGGAGCATTGCAATGACTTCGTCCTCATAGGACGCAGAACGTGTGAGAAAGGTCACGATGGATTTTCGGAACGCGTGATTTTCGTGGTAAATCTGGTCGACGGCGAAAGATTCGAGAATGTGGTTATGTTTTGATGGGCCGTCTCCATTTTCAGGTGCGTTTTCTTCAAGAAGCCTGCCAAATAATCGCAAGCCTTTCTCTCTTAAATCATGATCTCTTTCTCTTGAGATGATTCCGCATGCAGTATTGAAAGTCTCTTCCTTAAAATTCCATATGTTGTCCTGCAAAGAGAAAATTTCGAAAACATCAAAAAGCAGTTGTAAAGCGGCAAACCGCGCACCACGATGGTCGTGCCGCATCACTTCAAGAGTGATATCTATGGCATTTTCGATCTTTTTATAGATTTTTTGATATTCACCATAACTACAAGAACCACCGTCGCATAAATGCGCCAGGGCTTTGCCCGGATCGCAACTCAGCCAGCCATCATCATTGACATCACATTGGCCGTGTGCCAATAGAATAGCGCCCAGCCTGGCAGCATCAAGCGTATCACCTTTGACCCACGCTTTGGTGGCTGCTTGGGGTTCTGGTAGTTCATTGAGCAGTGCCAGCGAGCGTTTTAAGATGGCTTTTCCTTTAATGCGGCTGGAGTCCTCGTCAGTGCATTCGCTGCTGTCATCGCAAATGCAATCCGGATCATACATCACGCCTGTTGCGTCGTAGAATGATTCGGTGAACTCTACCAGGAGGTCGTCTTTGTCGGTGTCCTTATCAGAATCCTGCTTGTAGAAATCGCATAAGATCTTTGTGATGGTGGCTTTTGGCAGGCTGTCTGCCCTGGCCATGGCAGCAAGTTGCCATATGGCATGGCGGCGTGCGGGTTTATGACAGCGCCTGGCCATCAGGAGATTGGTGAGGGCCTGGACAAACGCATCCTTCCTGAACCAGGGGTAAAGCTGGTCATTCGAATATTGCCCCAGGTCAAACAATGATTCTGGCGGAAATGTGTTTGAGCAATTCTTTGCATCCAGCAGTTTAAGATATGCGTCAAAGGCGAGCGGTGCGATTTGTTGTTCAGCTTCGGGGATATCTTCGAGTTTAACGGACGTTTTCCACAAACCGACCAAAGTCTGGCCACAGCTGTTTCCTCTGTTTTCCCTGGTGAGTTTTGTGAGCATATCCAGGCTGGGCTGAGTGGCGTATATTCCCAGCGCAGGGCAAGCGTCATTAATGAGTGCGTTTTCGTTATTCTCAGCGGCCAGTGCCATCATCGCCAGAACTTCCGGTTCTGCCGTCTTGTTTGTTGCGAGGTAGAAAGCGCCCAACAGACGGATGGTTTCGTTTTTATGAAGGAGCAGGGATTTGGCAAGCGAAGCGAGATCGTCCTGACAGCCCGTTGCTGTGAGCTCTTCTGTGAGCAAACGCATGGCATCAGATGGCGTCAGGTTTTCTTTTCGTGCCAAAAGTGCGTCACGAAGTTTGTTGTTGTCCACCCACAGGCTTTGGGCCACTTGGTGACATGGTACAGATTCTGCTGCAGCTGCATCGGGAACCTCATTGTCTTCGGCTATCACCTCCTGTTTGGCCACCTCGGTTTGTGGTTTTTCTTCCTTTGGCGTTTTCGAGCAGCCCATGAGCCCGGCTGTGGCGAGGCACAAGGTACAGGTGAAGGCAACACGTCTGAATTTCATGGGCTCCTCTGATAAGATTGAGGTTGATTCGGTTGGGTGACAGACATATTCTGGCTGAAATATTCGCGTCATGAAAAGCGCAGTTTTTGCGCCTCATGAAAAATCTCAAAACTTGCGCTTACTTTCTGTTTACGCTCTTGCTTACCGCATGTCTTGCCATGAGCATTCCCGTTGCTGCCCATGCCGAAATCTACGATGAATCGGGCGAAACCCATGAGGTCTACGACCCCTATGAAACTTCACAGCAGGGGTTTTCGACCACAGGTCTGGAGCTCCGTTTGGGATTGGGTTATCTTGGGGGTATTGCTTCGGATTCGGTGGATAATGGCGCAATTTTTAATATCGACCTCGGCTATCGGTGGGACTGGGTTGGCTTTACGGTCGATTTGGGGCTGGGCGGTGTCTGGCTGGACAGGCTCACATTCTCAAGCAAGGATCGCTCGGATGCGAAATGGCCTTGCTTTATTGGCACATTGCATGTCAACGCGCTGTTTACCTACAATCTGGACAGGCTGGAAATCTGGGGAAAACTTGGGGGCGGTTTTGGGCTTGCCCTGATTTTCCCCACTTTGACCATAAAGGCTGCTGTGGGGGTCTCGTATCGTTTTACCGAAACGTTTGGCATGGGTGCCGACTTCGCTTACATGCCCATGCTGTCGATTTTCGGAAATGTCTATCACCTGATTGCGACCACAGGGCACCTTCGATTCCATTTTTAGCCTTTCTTTTTTGTGGGGGAGCATTGCTCCCCCACACCCCCTGCGATGCCTGTTGGCATCGCTTGTGGGTAGAGTGGCAGAGTGCATCGTTTGGGGATTAAGATGCGAGCCTCCGCCAGGGAGGGTAATCTCCAGCCGTGAGGTCATGTAGGGGCGTGGCGTGATGCGCCCCTATGGGTTTGGTCTCCTCCACAAAAAAAGTGCGAGCGCGTATTCGGGCCAAAGGCACCGAATAGCGCTTCGCCGCAGCCCGTATTCGGCCAGTTTGGCCGAATAGGGCGCGCCACATGAATTTTGTGTCATAAGGCCTTGACATGCATGCGCATAAAATGTGAACATTTGTTCAGTTATTTTGGCATGGGAGGCGGTCATGCGGACGATACTTCACTGCGATATCAATAATTGTTTTGCGAGCATTGAGATGCTGCGCGAGCCTGGGTTGCGCGTGCGTCCGCTTGCGGTTTGTGGTGATCCCGGGTTACGGCGTGGGATTGTGCTGGCCAAGAGTGAGTCTGCGAAGGTGTGTGGGGTGAAAACGGGGGATACGCTGTGGCAGGCTAGGGAGAAGTGTCCGAATATTCAGTTTGTGAAGGCGAGTTTTGGCCTTTACGGGCAGTATGCCAGGCGTTTCAGGCAGATTCTTTTGTCGCTGACGCCGCGGGTTGAGCCGTGCGGGCTTGATGAGTGCTGGCTGGATATGACGGGGGATATGGCGCGTTTTGGGGTGGATGAGGGGGTGC
>WQTY01000142.1 GCA_009786045.1 Pseudomonadota bacterium
CCCCCGCCTCATCAAGACCAAAAGACTCGCAGGTCGCCGTGCGTCTCAGGTAACACTGAGCATCTATCGTCGAACCCTTTTCGTCTCTGGTCACGCAGATCGCACTTTGTGTGAGGTTGGCACCGCAATCATCCCTAAGCAGGGCATGGTCTACGCAGCGTGTGGCAGTATTCCCGTCACAAAATCCAGACAGATCCTTAACAGAACAAAAATCGTAGCACTTGGCGACGCCAAACACAGCGCTGCAGGCTTTGCCTGCAGGGCAAGGATTCGAGACAACCCTTCCGCCGTCACATCGCATCACCGTATCGCCGGCGCAGGTACCCACATTCAGAAGTGTTGAGCCACATGGGTTATCATACTTGATGCATTGCGCAGACCCATTCAACATGCCGCATTGTGTACCGGATGAACATGTCACAGAGACGATACTGCCATTTTCACAGCGTTTGAGCACATTTTCATCGCAGATGCCCTCATTCGGAATCCCGCCGCAGGCCGAGGTACATTCAGCCCGCCCCTTCTCAATACGGCACTCCTCACCACTGGCACAGGTCGTTTCGACAATATGCCCTCCCACACATCGTTTGACTATGTTCTCTTCGCACTCCCCCGCATTCGTGGTTTTTCCGCAGGACACATTCACGAGACATTCGGGATGACCGTTCTCAATACTACAATAAAACACCTCATCGCCACAGTCCTGCGTCACGAGGCGCCCTGCTTCGCATCGTTTGATCGCGTTCCCCACGCAAGCTCCCTCGACGGTTATGCCACCGCATGTGCCACTCCCGACGCATTGAGCAGTGCCGTTTTCCATGCTGCACAGATCGCCGGGGGCGCATTTCTCAGTGATGAGGTTTTCATTCACGCACCGCTTAACGGAATTACCGTCACAGATGCCCGCACTGTCAATGCTCCCGCAGTCAATTTTAGCCTTGACACATCGGGGCAATCCAGCCTCCATACTGCACTGCTCATTTGTATTACATCTCACATTGGTGAAGCTGCCGCCTACGCATCGAAACAGCCAATCCCCGCTGCAATAATCATCCGCGCCGTCGGTGCACTTGCTTTGGGACTCTTCACAGCCCATCGACGCCATGGCGACTGCCATCAAACAAAGCGAAAACCTCTTCAGCGCTGCCAGTGTCATAGAATCTCCTTTTTATCAGCACAACAGCACTTTGCCGAAAACCATAAACAACAGTGCCTGCCCGCCGCTATAGCATATTGTCGCCAGCACGCCAATTTTACAACACCACGGCGGTCGTCAGCCCAACAGGCAATGTGCGCCCCCTCCGTCCCTCCCCTGAAATGTGAGGCTTGCAGGGGGGCGGGAACCAGTTCCTCCGCACCTCACTGCCGCCCAACAAGGATGATAATTAAAGCAACGATGGTCACCACAGCAATGATGGACAGTGCCGTAATGACGATGACCGGGCGCCAGCTCCGAACCCTGGGCATCTCCTGCACAGTTGGTGCATGCAGATCCGGCCCCTTTGCCAGGGTGTTCACGCTGACAAGGTTCGAGCCCGCCGCCAGACGCCGGATATCCTCCGGCATATCGTCGGCCAGGAATTGCTCTGTCTTTTCCATATCTTCGCTGGCTTCCCGGGGCATGGCCTCCGGCCGGCGGATGATGCTGTTGGGATCACGCGCCACCTCGCAAGCATGCATGCGCGGCAAATGCGTCCGGGGAGGGGGGATCACCGACTTAAGGTATTGCAGCCAGTCTTCGGCAGCCACCTGCCAGCCGTAATTTACCACACACTGATCCAGCGCCATCTTAAATTCAAGTGCCGTCGGATAACGCACTTTCCTGTCGAGATCGAGTGCCTTCAGCAGCACCCGCTCCAGATCTTTTGGAAAATCCGGCCGAATCTCGGAAGGTTTGACATATTGAGCCACTCGCGCGCAGCGAATCGTGTCAGCCACACTGTCTGTCGGATAAAGCGTCGTGCCAAGCAAAGCCTCATATAACACGACCGCCAGGCTGAAGACATCTGCGCGGCGGTCGAGCTTATCTCCCCAGGCATGCTCAGGACTCATGAAACCGAACTTCCCCTTGATGATTTCCGGCGGCGTGAAATCTGGCATCGCCGACGTTTTGGCAATGCCAAAATCGCCGATTTTGATATCGCCCTTCCAGCCAAGAAGAATGTTCTGAGGGCTGATATCACGATGCACGAGATGGAGCGGCATCCCATTGACACCCGCCAGCTCATGGGCGGCATGAAGCCCCAGAGCAGCCTGACCAATGGCATGGATCGCCACGGCATAAGGCATCACTCGCCCGACTTCGGCATTCCTGACAATAACCTGCTGCAAATCCGAAGCATCCATATACTCCATCGTCAGATAAGACTGCCCATCACTGCTGCACAGGTCGAACACTTCGAGAATGTTGGGGTGGCGCATCTGAACCGAAAGTTGCACCTCGTTGATGATCGATTCGAGAAAATCAGCATCGCCAGCCAGAGAAGACTTGATGCACTTGCAGACGAGGTATTTGTCGCTCTGTCGCATCGTCTTGCCCTTGGCAAGGTAGATGTCGGCAATACCGCCTTCGGCAATTTTCTGAATGATGGTGTAGGCGCCCAATTTCATGGTGTGCGTCTCTCAGCAGGCATGGTGTTGCATGTTCGTCGGAAGGCATCAAGTGTCACAAGGCGCGTCACCTCGGTGCCCTCTGCCTTTACCTCGACAATAGCAACAACCTCCGAACTTCCCATAGGAAGAATGTTGTAATTCCCGCACGAAAGCCCCCTCCAGTCCACATGGCGCCCTCCGAGAAGGGCGTCGATTTGTGTTTCAGGCAAAGGCAGACTCGTGAAGTCCGGCAACGCCTCCTGAACAGAAAGCAAAAATGGGGCCAGGTCGTCCTGGGCCAAAAAAAAGTCTAACGGATGGGCCAAACTCAGATCAAAGTGGCAGGATCGCGTTCTTCGAAGCCCCGAAAGATGGGCGCATGACCCAAGTGCTTCCCCCAAATCCCTCGCGATGGAACGAATATAAGTCCCCCCCGAGCAGGCGATATCAAGCCTCAGGCAGGGTTCCGCCGGCAATCCACAGGAGACAGTCTCAATGGCATGGATGGTCACCCTGCGAGGAGGAAGCGAGAGGCTTTCACCGCGCCGGGCGAGGTCATAGGCGCGCCGCCCATCCACGTGAAGCGCCGAAAAGCTGGGGGGAACCTGCTCGATATCGCCGCGAAACTGCGTCAAAGCCCTCTGGACGTCTTCATAGCCGATGTGCGCATAGGATGCCGCAGCAATGACCTCTCCCTCAGCATCATCCGTTGCGGTGCGCTCTCCCAGCCTCAGCTCTGCCAGATAGCGTTTGTCACTTCCGAGGAAGAAACGCAAAAGGCGCGTCGCCGTGCCGATGGCAACCACAAGCAGACCCGAAGCCTCGGGATCGAGCGTGCCGCCATGGCCGATTTTTTTATGCGTTTTCTTGATCGAAAACTTTTTGTCGAGTTGCCGCAGGGCTCCGAAAGAGGAAATACCCCTGGGCTTATCCATGAGAAGAAATCCGTGCATAAGCAGATTATTTTCGCAAAAGGTCACTGATGATGATAATCACGTCTGCGTTGCCATGGCGGCTCAGGTCGCTTGACGTGCCCCATTGGCTTCATAAAACAGAGGCTATAGAAGGTCAATTTTCGGGCATGTCTGACATGCGCCGGGTTGGGCAATGCACAGGCGCGCCTGCGAATGTCGTGCTCAACGGTATTTGGCCGTTCCGTGACCATGAGGACTTAAGGTTTATGCATTTATCCATCAAGAAAACGGCGTTATGGATCATGGCGAGCGTCTTTGTGCCGACGCAGGCCTTAGCGCAGTCAGCAACAGATACCGAAGAAGACACTGTCATGGCAGCGCAGGCCGTGGCCGACGGCCATGAGGCGGCGCAGGTCGAAGACAATACCGAAGTACAGATGGCGTCAGATGCGGAAACATCCGCCGACGCAGAACCTGAGACACCCACAGTCACAGAAACCACTGATTTTGAACAGCAGATCCGCAGCCAAAAGTCCGAGAAGGAAGCGCGCAAGGATGCCATGCGCAACATGTCCGAGGCATTCCCTGCGGATGGCGATGCATCCCTGCCTGCCTCTGCGCAAACGTCCCCTCCCTCCTCAGAGCCCGTTTATCTGCCCCCGACACAAAGAACCACCGAGCGCATGCCGCGTTTTGAGCACCATGGCTATTTTCGCACCCGGCTGAGTTACTTTGGCAACTATGATCTCGACACCCGCGGCACCTCCCCTGTCGCCGTGCCCCTGAACTCTTCTCAGCGCGGCAGCTCCCAGCAGGAACACATCAAAATGGATGGCTCGGATGCGCACCTCGGGGCGAACATGCGCTTCCGCTATGCCCCGACGATCCACATCACAGAATCGATACGCATCGCAGGGTCATTCGATATCATGGACAATTTCGTGCTGGGCACGACCCCAAATGGTTTGCGCACGAACTGGGGCTCGAATGCTTTTTTCAGCTTTGACGGCGCCGAACCTGTCAACGGGCGCACGTTTGCAATCAATGCACTCGCGGTCAAGGCCCTCTATGGTGAGGCGGATACGATCATCGGTACCTTCCGCGCCGGCCGCATCCCTGCTCACTGGGGTCTTGGTTTGGTCTACAACGATGGCGGCGTCTATAAGCGCGAGACGCAGATGCTCGAAGGCCGGGGATGGACGTGCCTGGACTGCGACTCCTCCGATGCCATCGATCGCGTCGAGTACCGCATCCGCGACCCGTTTACGGATTCTTTCTATTTGCAGTTTTCGTGGGATTTTGTGAATTCCGGTCTGGCAAGCTACAATTTGCAGCAGGACTCCTTTGGCCAGGCCTTTGATCTGGCAGAGAGTGATGACGTCCTGCAATTTACGCTGGCACTGTTTAATCGTCCGATGTCGCAGCAGGAACTCGATGAACGATATCGGGCACTGTACAACAAACGCGAATGGACTTTGGATTGGGGTGTGCTGTTTTCGTATCGCGAACAAAAGCAGGCGCCCGAGATCGGCACCCAGACGACGGGTGACGGCGCTTCGGCCACCTATACGCTCTACGAAAAAGGTGCCAAGGCATATGTCTTCGATCTGTGGGGCAGATTCATGCTCCCCCTGCCGCACGATATTATGTTGCGGCTGGAGGCAGAATTCGTCGGTGTCGTGGGGTCGGTAGAGCTGGACCGTGACCACGAAGGGGAAAGCCGTGACATTCTGCAGTTCGGGATGGGCCTTGAGGCAGAAGTCTGGTGGCGAGATCTCATTGCAGGCATCAAAACGGGGTTTGCCTGGGCAGACAATATGGTCTTCAGCGGTCACAGCATCATTGAGCAGCTGGTCGAGGTGCCGATGGGTTCGATCATGAGATTCGATCCAAATTACCGCATCGACCAGATCATGTTTCGCGAGCTGATGGGCGGCATCAACAATGCGTGGTATTTCGCAATGCACGGAGAATACAAGTTCCCGCTGGAGCTTTCGCAGATGACGATGGCCCTGGGGGCACGTCTGGACATGTCGACAGCAGTGGCCCTCAATGCCGCAGCAACGCCGGGTGAATCGTACTGGTACGGCTTTGAGGCAGGACTGAAACTTTTTTATGAGGAGTCGGACCGATTCAGGTTTGAAATCGGCACGGGCGTTTTTGTCCCCGGCAACGTCTGGAAGCGCACACCTCAATCTGTTTACCCGATTCTTCCCTCCCAGAGTGTCTATGAGGATTCGACATCCGACACCTACTCACCGAAGGTGGCCTGGAACGTCCTTGCAAACTTATTTTTCATGTTTTAGGAGCAGCGCGCCCTCGTGAGACGACCGGCTTTGGCATAAGACCAGGGGATACTATCTATGCGACTAACTACATTCGTGATGATCGTTTTACTTCTGCTGGCATCCTCGTGTTCGAAGGACAAGGAGAAGTCGGCAGGCACCAGGAGCGATTCGACAGCCAGAACAGTGGATCTCGGTGAAGATGGCGCCGGATCAGACGATGACCGCCGGGGGGATCGGCGACGCGGGCGTCCGCGCCGGGGCGGACCCGAAGCAGCCGATGGCGCAGATGCACAGATGGCTGCAGAACTCAATGCACATGCCCAGCTGGATGCG
>WQTY01000143.1 GCA_009786045.1 Pseudomonadota bacterium
ACAGGCTCGTGTGTCTGCCGATGGGGGTCTGGCGACGCTGGCAGAGGTGTTTCGCAAGAGCAGCCCTTCCTCTTCAGGCGAGTGTTATCAGACCAGTGGCCTGGTGCCAGCACCTGACACCTGGCGGCGTGAGCTAGGCGAAAAATCCTCTGATTCACTTCTTGGTGCGGGGCTTGGCCTGTGGGGCTTGCGTGCGATTCCCATGGTGAATCGCTATGCAGAACGTGACATTATTTATGAGCAGATGCTGGCGGTTCGCCGGGAGCATCGCCCGCGGTGCATCTTCATTGACGGGGCGAGAGGGACTGGCAAGTCTCGTCTTGTGGAGTGGATGTGTCAGCGTGCCCATGAGCTTTCGATAGCGCATACGATCAAGGCGTTGCATTATGCGGATTATCACAGTGCGCCTGGTACAGCGCGTGCCATGATGTATGATCTTGTTTGCCAGAATCTGCCGCGGCATGAGGCGTTGACGCGAGTGAAGCGATTTCTTGCCGAGCATCCGCTTGAGCCTGAGTTTGACGATGCTTTGCCTATTGTCGAGCTCATGCATTTGCAGGATGATCCCGAGTACCCATTGGCGGGTATTCGTTTTAATACTGTCGAGGAACAGTATGCAGTTTTGCATCGCAATTTGATTCGGCGCTGTCAGGATCGTCCTGTGATTCTATGGTTTGACGATGTTCACTATGCCACCAGTTCGCTCGAATTCATTGAGTTCGTGATGACGCATTCCGAGGCTGCAAATTTGCCGCTGCTCATCCTCTGCACCTGTCGTAGTGAGGATCTTGAGGAGGGTTCGCCTCAGGCCAAGGCATTTGAGCGTTTGGTGACGTTGCCGAAGGCGATGCAAATGACCATAGAGCCGCTTGAAAGCGAGGCGCATCTTCAGCTGGTGCGTGAGCTGATTGGTTTGGACGAGCAGCTTTGCCAGCAGGTTGCGCAGCGTACGAGCGGTATGCCTCTGTATGCGATTCAGCTTGTGGGGGATTGGGTCGAGCGAGGTGTTCTCGTGCCTGGC
This sequence comes from Pseudomonadota bacterium, assembly GCA_009786045.1. Classification (GTDB taxonomy): domain Bacteria; phylum Myxococcota_A; class Bradymonadia; order UBA4248; family UBA4248; genus WQTY01. The sequence goes on from WQTY01000143.1 coordinate 1,022, forward strand.
TCGGCTGGCTTTACGGTCAAGGAAGGTGCATCGGAGGAGTTGCCCGATTCCTTGCATGAGCTATGGCTTTCGAGGCTTCGTCTCATTTTCAAGGATTTTAAGCGACAGCAGCTTTCGTGGGAGCAACTTGAGATTGCGGCATGTCTTGGCAATCAGTTCGATGCGGATGAATGGCGCATTGCCTGTGAGACGTCGGAGCTTGGCAGCAACGTGAAGACGCTGGAGCGCATGCTGGAGCATCAGCTCTTTGAAATGCGCTATCCTGTCATACGGTTCAAGCATGACTTGCTGCGTGAATCCCTGACTCGCTATGCCCAGGAGAATAGCCGTTTCAAGCAGCATCACCTGACCTGTGCGGACATGTTGCAGGCCTATTTCTCCGATGCGCTTGTCTTTTATCATGAACGCAGGGCGGATCACCTTTGGGCGGCACAGGCCTATGAGTCAGCCATTGAGCCGTTTTTGCAGGCGGGGATTCTGCGCCGGCTGCGAAGTGAGTATGGCCTTGCGCACAGCCTGTTTCATAAAAGGGAGTTGGCGCTTGATGCCTGCCGGGCCGATGAAAACAGCCCCATTCGAGCATTGGGGTGGATTGCCGAGGCGAACACCTATCTTCAGCAAAGCCAGCTGGATTTGGCTGAGTCGCTCATAGAACGTGCCTGTTCGTTGAGCTCCCAAACGCAATCCCCTGTGGTTCAGGCGTTGGCGTACAAGGAGAAGGGGTTGCTTCTTCAGTACCGGAATGACATTTCCGGCGCGATCGATGCGCTCATGGTATCGCTTTCTTTCTTTAACCAGATCAGCGAACGCCGGCGGGTGGCATATCTCAATGATCGTGCCGAGACATTGTGGCTGATCGGACGTGTGTGTGGCATGCGCCATGAGCTCGATCTGGCACGGACGTATTTGCAGCAGGCTATCGAGATCCAAACCCAGACGCGTGATCAGTTTGGCCTGGCAAGATCTTACAAGGAGCTGTCGAATACGTTTCAGCATGGTGGTTTGTACGAAGAGGCCAGGGTCAATATTGAGTTTGCGCTGAATATTTTTCAGCAGATGGGCTATCGTCTCTATATTGCGCATTGTTTCAATAACATTGGCGAGATTTATCGTCTTGGCTATGGTCAGCCTGACCAGGCAGAGGTGTATTATCGCAATGCCATGGTCACCTATCGCGAGCTCAATGCGATTGAGGGGTGTACGGCGACAATTAACCTCGTGTTGCTGTTGCTTGCGAAGCAGCGTTATACAGAGGCTAAGGCCTATGTTTTGAATCAGATCGAGATCACGGAAAGATCTGGGCAGACGCTTGATCTCAATTGGCTGTATGCTGAGCTTTTGCCGTGCTGTGCCGCAGGATTTGATTGGCCGGCTTTTGACGATACTGTCGTGCGTCTTGAGAAATCGCTCAGGGACAGTATGGTCGTGGATGCGGATATTCTTTATTGCACTGAACTGGCAGCCAATCTTTGTGATCGTTATGCGTCAAAGGAGCAGGGGCGCCTTTGTCGTGAGATTGCGCTTCAGCAGGCGATTCGCCTTAATGATAAGGCTGCCATTGAACGTCTTCAGCGTTAGAGCATTTTTTTGCGGGGGAACTTGTTCCCCCGCACCCCCTGCAATGCTGCGCATTGCTTGTGGGCAGAAGGCGAAGACATCATTATTGGACAGAGTTTGCGACGATTTTTCAGCAGCAAACGGGCAAAAGTGACTGTCCGATCAAGCGTGCTTACCCCAGAGCGACACGCAAACCCCTCCGTCGGCTTTGCCGCCACCTCCCCTGAAAGGCAGGGGGTTCGGGGGAGCAATACCCCCCCGAGGCCGTGTAAGAAAACTAATTCACGGGGCAGGCAGGCACGAATGTCGTGATGGACGTATTGTCACTTTCGTTACACTCGTTATGTACCCCCTTCTTGTTGGGATCGCCGTCGGCAGAGCCATTGACGATGAAGAAGATGTTGCCTGGCATGGCGACGCGGAATGGCGTGCCTCCGCCAATGGGTTGTGCGAATTGATTCCAGGCGAGGGTGACGGATGTTTCTTCGCCGATGCCGAGAGATTTTGTCGTTTTGGCCTGGCCAATGTAAGCGACATCCATGCTGGCGGTTGGTGATTTGACATAGAAGTTGACAATCAGGCCGGCAGGGATGCTCAGGGCGCCGATGTTTTGCACGATGGCTGTCAGGGTGATGATGCTTTCACTGCATCGGCTCAGCGAGCTTTGGAGGGAACCCGGAACGAGATTGGGTGCGTTGAACAGGCCTGTGGTTTGGACATTCTGGCGATAGTTATTGAGGCGCGGGTTTTTCCAGTTTGCTTCTTCGGGTGTGGGAACGGTGCCGTCTTCGTTGATGTTTGTGACATGGTAAGAGTGTTGGTTCCAGATGCGTCTTGTTCGCACCCAATTGTTGAGGGCATCGCGATACACGGTCACGCCTTCGTAAGAGACCATGACGATTTCCGACTTGCCGTCGTTATCGACGTCGACAATGAGGGGATATTCGGTGACGGTATCTGAAGTGCTTGGCGTTTGAAACAGGACTTTTGGACCGCCCATGCCATCGCCTTTGCCGGAATAGATGCGAAGGTATTTTTCGTCGCGGTAGATGACCTCGGCGAGTCCGTCGCCTTCGAAATCAAAGACGCTTGAGCCGGTGCGGCCGCTGCTCCAGTCCTGGGTTGTCAGGTCTTGCCAGAGGATGCTGAGGTCGTTTCGGTATACGATATAGGCCCAGGTCGAGGCCAGACCGATGTCGGGTTTTCCGTCGCCGTCGAAATCGGCGATGACGGGCGGGCCGCCCCATGCATTGCATTGCCATCTGTTAAGCTGGTTGCCTACAGTGCAGTCGGCGGTATTGCCAAGATAGCTCTCGACGCGTGCGCGTTCAACGCTGATGGGTATCTCGGCATGTCGAAGCCGTTCTACACACCATCCAGAAGCTGTGCCACAGCTTGGACTTTTCATGGGTTTCCAGATCGAGATTTCGGCTTTGATTTCTCTGTTTATTTGACTGCGTTCATCGGCAACGCGTACGATTTCCGGCATGCCATCGCCATCAAGATCGGCAACCGCGAAGTGATGGGCAGAACTCGAGAAAGCACTGGAGGAGGCTGGGAAACTTGATGCCGGAATGATGATATTGCAATTATGGTCGTAAATGTTTCGGCTGATAATTTCGGCATAACCATCGCCGTCGAGATCGGCAACGATGACATCATCAAGGTAGTTGTTGCCGTAGGTGGCTGTAAAGGTTGGTTCAAACTGACACTTCCATGTCAGGTCATCTTTGAGGATGCCGCGCGTGGTAATGATCTCAATGCGTCCGTCATTGTCGACGTCGGCAAACGAAGGATGCAGGTCGGTGGCATTGGAGTCGCTGGTCTGGAGATTGGGAACTTCGATTTCTTTTTTGACAACGAGTTCATAGCCGCCGCCAGCTTTGGGAACGAGATTGAGGACGCGGATGAGCTGCTGCGTGCCGGGGGTGACACTTTGACGAGAGCCTACGACGATTTCGGGGTATTGATCGCCGTCGACTTTGGCAGCGCCGAGGTCATTTCGGTGGGCGTAGATGGTGTTATTGGAGCGCGCCAATACGGCGCCTGTGTCGCCGCTCAGCACAACAAGCTCGCCGCGAGTGGTCACAAATACGACATCCGGGATGTCGTTTTCGTCGATCTTGCCATCGCCGTTGTCGTCGGTGAGGTTGATAACGATGGCCGAGCCGAGAACGGCACCTTGCCATTGCCACTGGATTTCGGGTGAAAAAACGCCGACAGGCGGAACATAGATGCAGTGCGTTGGGCTAAGTTGCATATCGACGCACGTGCCTGTCAGTTCCTCACAAAAGTCGGTCAGGGACTTGCATGGTTTTGTATCGGAACAGGCTTCACCGCGAGGGATGCAGGCGTTATTGTAACAAATTTGAGTGGTATTGTTGCAACAACTCTGGGCATTGCCGCTGCCACAGAGCACCTGTGTTTCAGTACATGATTTCAGGCAGATCCTGCGATCTGCATCGCAAAATTCGCCAGCTTCACAGCAGACATCACCGCAGAGCGCACCTTTGCCCATGCCTGCGCAGTCTGCAACACACTGCATGCCGGTGCAGAGCTGATTGGCGCCGCAACAGGTTTGCGACACGCCGCAGGCTTCGCGTCCGTCCTGACAATTTCGAACGCAATGACCACGCGAAGGCTGGCAAGTCTGGTCTGCCTCGCAGCACTCCTCGCCGCATGTTGGGCGATTGTCAGCGCATGCGTTTGCGCAGGCGTTGTAGACATCGTCGCAGAGCTGACCGCTTGTGCAGCACGTTCCTGCGCAGATGGTGTTCGAACAGGTTTGACACTTCCCGGCAGCATCGCAAAAGGCCCCTTCGCCCGTGCAATTGTCTTTGGTACAGACGACAGCTTCCACCCTGCATGTGCCGTCCGCACAGATCTCACCATCCGGGCAGTCCGACTCCGAGTAGCATCGATCATTGATGGGTTTGCGGCAGGTCAAAGTGGCTTCGTCACAAACATAGCTGTTCGCACAGCAGGCTTCGCCGCAAGGTTGAGCGCAGGCGCGAGTATCATCCTCGCAGACACCTTTGACGCAAACCTGGCCGCTGGGGCATCCGCCGGGACAACCCGAACCCGCCACGCCGGCAGAATCATTGCTGCAGCCATACAGGCCCGCAGCACCAAGAAATACCGCACCTATTATGGCCGGAAGACTATTCTTCATTGCATTCTCCCATCAAAAAGCACGTCAACATGGAAACAGAAGGAAAACCATCCTTAGGCAACATTAAACCTGCGTCAATTATGGCAGAGTTTTGCGATTTTTTCGATAGCAATTGTATGTTTGCTGGCTATCTTGGATGTCGCGCTCTATTTGGAGGCGCGATTGCCCCTCCAAATACGAGCGCGGCGCAGGGCTATCTGGACAGGGGGCCAGATACGCCTGCGCACATTTTAGGGTGGCGGCCAGCAGGCCGCAAGCAGGGGCGTACCCCGTTACAGAGTACCCCCCGAGAAGCGGGCGTTGCGGGCCGGCGTTTGAGGCCCGCAAAGGGGGGAGGCGCG
>WQTY01000144.1 GCA_009786045.1 Pseudomonadota bacterium
GCAGAGGGTGACCGCTTCGAGCAGTGGCTGGTAAGGGTCATCCGTGATGGGTGGTGGCTCGTGGGGAGCCTGGGGGCGTTGCCTGATTTGCCGGGCAATGATGCGTTCTGCCTCATATTTGAGCCTCGACAGCCGAAAGTTCTTGTCGAAGAACCCCGGGTGTCTGGCCAGAAACTCGTTAAACCCCGCCATGAAATCTGTTGCGGGAATGCCGCTTCTGGCCCACTGAAAAAGGTAAAAGATATCTGTCGAAGAGAACTGCCGGGTGGGGAAGCAGTCGTTGAGCCAACGCTGCATTGTGGTAAGAAATGGCATCAGGGTGGTTTCCTGCGATGCCTGCTCCAGACTGTCTCTGTGCATGGTCAGTTCTCATCGCTGTGAGAGACCAGCATGCCCATGCTCTTCATTTCAATGCGTGCTGCCTGGTAGAGCGTATCCTGATCGACAACGCCCTCTGTCGAGGCAGCCATGAACGCTGCACGCAGGATGGCATTGCGAATATAGCCGCCGCTGATTTCAAACTCCGTTGCCAGTTCGCGGACGTCGATTTTTCCCTTTGGCAGTCTGGCCGACTTGAGCATGGATTGCCACAGGCGTGCGCGCTCGGTTTTGGATGGCTTCGGGAAGGAAACCCTTAGCGAGAGGCGCCGTGCAAAGGCTTCATCAATGCCGGCAGGGAAGTTTGTCGTCAGAATGGCAACACCCGGAAAACGCTCAATGCGCTGCAGGAGATAGTTGACTTCGAGGTTGGCGTACTTGTCGTTTGAGCTCTTAACGTTTGTGCGCTGGCCAAAGAGGGAATCGGCTTCGTCAAACAGCAGCATCGCCTGTGCATTTTCAGCTTCATTGAAGATTTGGGCCAGATTCTTTTCTGTTTCCCCAACATATTTCGACATCACCCGCGACAGATCGACCTGATAGACATCGATCCCAATTTCGTTGGCAATGAGCGCGGCGCACATGCTCTTGCCCGTTCCCGGCGGGCCATCAAAGAGGGCAGACAATCCGAGATCATGGCCAAACCGATCACCCAGGCCCCACTCTGTGAGCACCTTGGCGCGGTAGCGGTAGCGGTAGACAATTTCGCGAAGCTGAACCTCAACATCTTTGGGAACAATCAGATCCTCCCATCGGTATTTCTTTTCAAGCAGGGTCGCATGCTCGCTGAGCCTGTGACGCATTTGCTCCTTGATGGCCGAGACAATGTGTTCGCTCTCAACGCGCTCGCCTGGCATGGACTGATAGGCGGCTTCGCGCACGGCGTCTTTGATTTGTCCGGGGGTAAGGCGGAAACTGTCAGCATATGCCTTCAGATCGCACTGACCGTCGCGCATGTTGGAAGGCAGGGTTTGTTCCCACAACGCCAGGCTCGTGATATGGTCTGGCATCGTGATCGGGAAAACCTCGACATTTCGCGACGTGAGCCGTGGGGCAAAAGAAGCGCTATTTTGGCAGGTGATGATGATGGTCGAAGGGTGCCAGGAGAGGCAGGCGTCGAGAACGCGGCATACACCAAGATGCAGGGCACTTATCTCGGCATGAAAGTTGGCATCCTCGGCGGTGGTTGGCAGGATGAGTTTCTCCCACCCATAGAGACACAAGAGGGCATCGTGCAGTATAGACTCTCTGACGGCGAGGCTTAGCGCATGTGGAAAGTTCTCGAAGCTGGCATAGAGAGATTTGATGTCGACGCAGAGCAGATCTTTTTCGAGGATTTTGGCCACATCCTGTGCAAAGCGGCGCTTGCCGGCGCCAGACGGCCCTGTCACAAAACAAAGCGGCAGATTCCAGCCCGGGATGGAGAGGTGACGCAGTTTGGCAAGACGTTCGCGCCACTGTGTCTGCAGGTTCGGTCCAAGTATGGCAGGGCTGGCAAGACTGTCGCGCGTTCGAAGTTCGGAAAAGGCTCCGATTGCCGGTTCAAAGAGCTGTTTGCCGCCAATAAATGACAGCATGCGCTGAGGCAAAGATAGCGGGTAGGTGTTGGGCGGCAGATAGGAGGATGCCTGGCGAATTTCGATCAGTTGTTCTGAGAGCAGCACGCTGTCTGGAGAAATGAGGTCCATCCAGTATGCGCAGTCTTTGTCTGTTGAGAATACCTCGATAAAGAGCGAAAGCGTTGCGTACTGGCGATCAAAGTGATTTTGAATGAAGGCATAAAGGCGCGCAAACGTAGGGTTAAAGGCGGGGGCTACCGTTAGCAGAAAAAGGAGATACTGTGCGTCGCTCAGGTGATACTGCTGACGCAGGAAGGCCAGAGGGGTGTGCCTGTCGAAGGGTTGATTCTGAGCATAGCGTCGCTGCCGTTTTTGATCGATGCGCACGAAGGCATCCTTGGCCTGAATTTCATCGAGCGTTGGGTCAGAGGCTTCATGCTGGCGTTCGCGCAGACGTGCCTCAACTTCCTGTGGATAGACGGCGACCCCTGGGCGAAGGTGTTCGGCGCCGGGCAGCAGCCCGACAGCCTGCATCTCCCGGATGCGTACTTCCAACAGAGCACGCAGCCACTCAAGTTCGAAGTCGAGGTGTGAAAGGGCAGGATTCTTGGGGGCAGCCGGACGCATCGACGTCCTCCATGATAGAAAAAAAGGATTAAGTCCTGGGTGTCTGTCCCAAACCTCAATCCTTTTTCATGTCAAATGGCGTTTGATGGGCGCCTATTTATTCGCAAGCGTGATGATCAGATTTTCGAGGTTGATCCTGGCAGTCTGGTAATGGATCTGGCTCATGGTCCCAGCCAGCGTCCTGCTCAGCGTTCTGATCCGCTCAATGTCGGCCGCCGTGCCAAGATTTGCGAGGGCGTTGGTGGCATATATCTGACCAAAGAGATCGAAACTCCCGTAGACGCCGCAGATAACTTCAAAGAACTGATGGTCGCCGGAGAGCCCCAGCTCGTAGACGATCTTGATGCGTTCGTAATTTGACAGCCCCTCGTTGCCCAGCGCCCCGGCATAGCACGCTGCCCTGGTGTCGCATCGATCGGCCAGTTCGAAGGCGGGCCTGACGGCATTGATGCGCTGAACGATCGTATCATTGGCATGGGCCATCAGCGGGGCATCTTCATTTTCGGGCGCGGGCACGGCGAATTCTTTTTCCTGCATGTCATTGAAGAGCTGCCAGAGGGCTTTTGTGTCGCCATTTCGAGCGGTGATAGCCAGATAGGTCAGCATATCGGTGGCGATTGCAGCCCGCGCCCAGTTTCGGAATGTTCTCTCGTCGGCAAATTCCTCGCCTTTGAGTACGTTCACCATCGCTGCGACTTCTTCGGTCGAAACGAGTTCATTTTCACGAAGTACGCGGAAAGCATTGACGCGTTGCGATACCTCGATATTTGTTGTGCCAGTCAGCTCAATGGCATTCCTGAACTTAATTTTGAATGGCTCTGTCCAATTGAAAATGTCTGTAAAAATGGTTTTGGCGCGAGCGTTGTCGCGAACGCCGATATCATTGATTGCAAAGAAGGCAGCCTGAGAAGCGGCACCCACCAGCGAGGCCCACTGAGCCCAGGCCGGATCACCTGCAGGGCGAATGGCCAGTGTGCCGGGCACTGGAATGCGCCTTGTATTGCCAACGAAGTCGAGCATGGGCCCGATAGCTTCTTTTGCCCTGAATATCGCCAGCATATTGGCAGTATCGCTGCGCACAGTATCGGCAGTCATGGTGTCAGGGTGTTTTTCGATGTAAATATTGAGGTCTTTGTTTTCGAGCTTGAAGGCCGTCAGGAGCACCGGCACGGCAACATCTCTGCCCAGTGCCATGAGGGCACGCCTGCAGTCCGGTCCCAGGGAGCGACCCACGCCATCCATGTGAAAGCCTGCCAGCAGGAGGGTACCGGCGGCATCGGGATCTTTTTGGAACTCAAGCACGTTGCAGCTCGTGCGCAGGAGCGAGAACGGCGTTTCATCAAGGTTGCCGTTCAGGATAGACTTTGCTTTGGCAGCGATGGCACTGCTCTTGATTGTCGTGCCCGTATCGAGGATGACGCGTCTGACTTCCGGGTTAACCTGCCTGTCGAAATTTTTCAGCAGGAGGTTTTGCACCTCTGCGCTTTGCGTAGCCCTGGCGCCATGGGCCGCCTGAATCACCTGCTTAAAGTCGGTCGACTCGGCAGCTTTTTTAAAGGCAGAGTCTGCCAGGGGGTTGCCGCTTGAGGCCAGAGCAGTGATGATTTCCCGATCAAAGGGTGAACCTTCTTCGTACATTTTGACGAGCAGGGGGATGAACGGCTCCAGCCTGCCGGGGGAGGCTGAAATGGACATGAGCCTCGGTATGGCCCTGTCGAGCCGCTTGCGCGATTCGAGAGCTCTCATCAAGCCATCATCTGTGTCGACGTCAATGGGGGTACACGCCGCCATGAAACCGAAACTGGCGGCAATTGCTGCCAGGCCAAGGCGTTGAAACGCACGAATTTTCTTCATCGATATCCTCGTATCCGTAATGGTTGATGTGACGCGTTCCTGGAGGCAAAGAGAGCGCCGTCGTCCGTGCAGGAAGCGCCTCCCCGGCTGGCAAGGACCAACGGGGGAACGGGCCGCCTGGCAGACATCAAAGCGTCGCAATACTACGGCGTCCGTGACATGTCGTCAACGAATTGTGCAAGGCAATGACGAAGAACCCATCCCCGGATATCAAAAACTCGTCAAAAACCGTTGTCCGGCCATGGGACTTGGGTGTATGTCTGACACCTGGAGCGATGCATCGGCTGCGGTCGATGCGGCCCGGGGGTGCGTTTGCACGGATGACGGATACAGACCATGTGGCACGCACCTGCATGATAACACATCAGCCACAGTGAGGTTCTATGTCAGGTCACAGTAAATGGAGCACCATCAAGCATAAGAAGGCCAAGACCGACGCGGCTCGCTCGCAGTCCTGGACAAAGGTCGTCCGCGAGCTTATTGTAGCGGCTCAGAGCGGCGCGGATCCCGATTTCAACTCTGCCCTGCGCCTGGCTATTCAAAAGGCCAAAGCCTGCAACATGCCAAGGGACAACATTGAGCGTGCCATCAAACGTGGTGCGGGGGGCGAGGATGGGACCCATTATGACCAGATCTTCTATGAAGGATACGGGGCGGCCGGCGTGGCTGTCCTCGTCGAGACGCTGACAGATAATCGCAACAGGACGGTTGCCAATGTCCGTGCACTCATGGCCAAAAACGGCGGTGCCATGGGCGAAGCCGGTTCTGTGGCCTGGCAGTTTAAGACGCTGGGACAAATCACGCTTCTTGGCGACAGCCTCGACGAGAACGATGTCATGATGGCGGCGCTTGAAGCAGGGGCAGAAGACGTTACCAACGACGACGGCATGCTGGCCATTATCACAGCACCCGCCGATGTCGCCGAGGTCGCCCGGACACTCGAAGCCCAGGGCTACAAAATCGACACCATGGAAATCACCAAAGTTGCTTCCAATCTCATCAAGGTGGATGAAAAGGCCGCCGCCTCCATCCTCAAAATGTGTGCCGTCCTGGAAGATGACGATGACGTGCAGAATGTTTACACCAATGCTGACATTGCCGACGAAATCATGGAGAAACTCAGCTAAATGACAGGCAGCGTGCGCATCCTTGGCATCGATCCCGGCTCTCGCCATATGGGGTACGGCCTGATCGAAAAGAACGGCTCAAGGCTGCGCTACATGGATGCCTCACGCCTCTCCCTCGGAAGCGGCGACTTTATCCAGCGCCTCCTGCACATCGACGGCTTTTTGTCGGCCTATATTGCTGACCACCAGCCCGCAGCCGTTGCCATCGAAGGCATTTTCCATCAGAAGTACGCCGATGCGGCCATCAAACTCGGACACGCCCGCGGCGTGGCCATCTGCTGCTGCGCCCGGGCCGGATTGGCCGTCTTCGAATACGCCCCAACAGACGTCAAACAGAGCGTGACCTCCTACGGAAGGGCCGAAAAATCTCAGGTCGCCAGCATGGTTCGCATGATTCTGGGCGTGCAGGCACAGTGGCCGGCCGATGCTTCCGATGCCCTGGCACTGGCAATATGCCACGCCAACCGCGCACACACCCTCCTGCCCAGCCGATGATTTGAAGGGGGCCGCGCCCCCTGCGCCGCTATCGGCT
>WQTY01000145.1 GCA_009786045.1 Pseudomonadota bacterium
CCGCTGACGACGAAGAGGCACATTTGGGCGACTGCGAGGCGAGTGCGATACGCGGCTACCCCCACATAGCGGGGCCTCAGTCGCCGGCCCCGCAACGCCCCGGCTTATTCCTCCTCGTCGTCGTCATCTTCCTCCTCGTCGACAAACGTATCATATACATCGTTGGTATCCTCAACGAACGAGTCTATGTCTTCTTCGATGGCATCATCAGCAAGCCAGTTGTCCAGATATTCTTCGACCATATCGACCATCTCGTCGTCCAGCTCGCCGCGTTGCAAACTCTTCTTCATTCCCTTCAAAATACGCCGAAGTGCGCTGGCGTGCTTGGCAGGATCATCCGCATCTAAAATGGCATAAATCTTTTCTAGGGCACTTCTAAGGCTCACAGCTTTCCTCCAAGAAAACAAAACATTCCAAAGACTACTGATAATCAAGAGACGAGAAACGTGCGAAACAAGGCTCGGCCATGTCGTGAGATGACGGACATCGCCGTTCTCGCCAGGCTCGGAAAGCGCGCAGCCAGCAAACATCAACCAGCCACGTCATCTCAAGCTCATCCTCACCAAGCTCCTGCGCAACTTCATACACTGTTCCGGCAAACCGCGAAAGACAACGGCCATCGAATTCATCTTCATGCTCCGAAAGGCTGACCAGGCGCCGTCCCAGAGCGGCATCAATGCACAGATAAGCTCGCCAGCGCTGCATCAGCTCTGTCGCCAGAGCAAGCAAAATTTCCAACGATGTCTTGCTGTCATCATTGGCCCGGCAAATCACGCGTCGCGTCGGAAAAGCACCAAGGCTCATGCGATAGGCTTCCTGTGCAGAAGCACCAAGGTATATGGGCGCAACGAGGACATCAAAGGGACGTGCTTCGAGAAAAGGCCGCACCGCAGTTTCTGGAACATGCGTTAGCCACAGGCGCTTTCCTCCATGTATTGCCGTCTCTTGCCGGGCCAAAGAAGAGAGCCAGCGGTCGACGGCCCCCAAAGCGGTTTCATCTGGCATCGAAACCAGATTAAGTTCTAAATCCATCAGCACGATACCCAGTCTTGCAACGATCAAAACAGCGACAAGAACAACACCCGAAGAGAGTCGAACCGATAATACCATCAAACGCGTTTAAAAAAAAGGCCGCCTGTCCGGCAGCCTCATTTCGGAGCGGTTAATTCGTTTGCGGCGGCCGAACGCCGGCATACATCCCCGGATAGTTACTGATCATCCAAATACCGTCGGCCCTTTTGATGAGAGAGATCTTCCGGTTGCTGTCGGCACCCGAACTCTTGAGCCAGACTGCCCATGAGTCATACTCTTCTCTTGAGCCCGTAAACGTAAGCTCGCATTTATCGAGATCCGTCTTATAGCCATTTGCAGGTGAGGTGCCCGCACAGAAAGACCATGCAATCCACGGCTCATGAAACGTGCGATTCCTAAAAGTCTGGTGTGGCGCACTCGTCTCAAAATTAGCCGGCAAATCATGGGTTGTTGCCAGAAGAATCTTTCTGCCAAGATCCCGCGTCACCACATTCTGCCAGAGAAGAAGCCCCTGGAACCAAAGCTTTACCGCACCTTCGGGAGTTTTGGCTTCAACGACAAAGCGATTCTGAAATTCGGCCATGTCAGCGGGGGGCTTCGCCGAAGCTTCGATGCCAAATGCCAACACCAAACCCAAAACGAGCGCAAACCGAGCCACAAATCTTGCAATGCTTCCCATATCAACCTCCAAGAAAGAAAAAGAAAGCCGACCACCCAGGGACAATGTCCACAAGCAAAATTACATTCAAAAATAATGCCAGACAATCATGCGATGTGCCACTCAAAACGACCCGACTGTGTCAGAATAAGCGATCCACGCTAACAAGGCAATACAGGGCATTTAGCAGTTTGTAAAACAACAGAACCTGGACTTTTTGAAACAAAAAAAAGCGGCCCAAAGGCCGCTTAGAGCGAGTTAGCTAAATACCCAGGTTTTCTTAAAGGCAATGGGGGCTTGAAGTGTGCCAAATTTCCAGTTCATGATCCGCTGCCTGACACAGGTAAACATGTCACCGCCAATCTGATCCTCGATCTTGTCAACCTTGAGCACGGTACCTTCCTTTGTGACAGTAATGGCAATCACGAAACGGCCCTGAGCGCGGCCCTGAGCATTCATGGCACGCTGATAGCAACTCGTGATGTCGTTCTTTTTCTGGACAAACATGCGCTCAATAGATTCTTTGCTTCCGGCAGGTGCTGCTGCCGTGAACTCACTCTGATCTTTCACACTGAACTGGACTCTTGCGCGTTCTGGTTCTTTGGGTGCGTTGCTGACCACCACACGGGGTCCGCCCGTACCTTCACCCGAACCGATGCCCAGAAGTCCGGCCGATCCCGAACCGCCACCTGCGCCGCCGCTGGCACTTGCCAGCTGATTCAGCAGATTGCCTGTGCCTCCGGCACCGCCAATGTCGCCGGCTGCAATGTCGGACATATCGGCAATGTGAGCATTGCCACCCAACATGTTGGCATAATAACTCCCAACGTCGCCTCCCTCGATACCCAGGATCTGAGAAGTAATCATGGCCCCCTGTTGACGATGTGCGTCGGTGATGCGCTCCATGAGCGCCCCCGTCGAAGCCCCGGGATCGCCGCCGCCGCCGCCACTTGGCTCTGCAGTGATGACTTCGGTCTGAACAAACTCTCCGAGCGGATCAACCGGAAGTTCGGGGAGATCCGGTTCCTCGGGTGGATCCTCATCATCTTCAATTTTGAGCTGAACGATTTCTGGCTTAAACCATGAGGGCAACGCAATCGTCTCATCGTCCTGCGGCCAATCCTGCAGACTGACAACCAGGAGCGGTACGATGTGCAGCAGGAATGAGAAAAGCAGTGCAAAGAAAAATACTGCCGAGAAAACAGAAAAACGCTTCTTCTGTTGATCGGCCAAAAGCAGGGCAGTGGCATCATCGCGCTGATGAACGAACTGAAACAGAATCGTGATTTTCCCGAAAACGAGTTTACCTCGCGACGAGTCTGTCAGGGCTATCTGAATCTTGTTCCCTTCAATCGATACGCCGGATTCCCGCTTGATATCCTCAAGCTTAAAGCTCTTGCCATCCTTAACAAAGACCCTTCCCTTTACGGAGGTGTCAATATTAAGGGTGAAAGCGTCTTTTGAGGCATCATGAACGAAAACCTTTGCTTTCTTTGGAACAGATGATGACAACACACAAAAAGTGTTTGACTCATCCTGGCCAAAGCTCACCGTCTGCCGTTTCTTGACAACTCTCTCTTCGAGGCATTGTTTTCCGCGAAAAACGCCGATGCGAAGCAATTTTTTAGGCTGATGCGAGGGCATCGCGCGAACCTCCAACTCGTACGATGATGTCTGAAACTATTTGCAAATATGCACGGCCAGGCGCAATGCCTGACCAGGCACAAGTGCAAACACAAAACGAATTAGAGCTGCGGTGCGCCGGCGTAACGACCACTATGGGCCATATCACCCTGAATGACAGCAAACCTAAAGCGTTTAAAATCTGCTCCAATCGCCGTCTGCATCACTTCAACCAAAAGACGATAGTTCGTCACTTGATCCGCAACAATCGTCATATCCCCTTCAAATGTCGAACCCGTCGCCATCGCAAACGTTCTCTGACGCTCAGCTTCCTGGCGCAAAGCGACCTCCAGGGGTTCTATGATCAGCCCCCCCTCGCCGCCTTTCTTGAAGTTGCCCGGAACCCGGCCTTCTTCAAGCTCGACAACACGCTGACGCACCATAAAGATTCCCTCTTTATTGATGGTCAAGACGGTCATATCTTCGGGTGTAACCTGAGCAATAGAGATGGGGACATCCGTATTGGGCAGTACCACAATCGGATCTTCACCATAGGACTTCAACAGGAAGACGAGAATAATCGTCATCATGTCCATCAGCGAGTTCATGCTCAGACCAGATTTGCTGTCAGGTCCCCCTCGCCGTTCCTTGCGCCTGGCCGCCGCTCGCGCCAAAAGCACTGCATCGTTCGCATTCTCTGTGACACTCTGTGTGGCACTATTAACATTTTCTGCTGCCATCGCCATCGCAGTCCTGTTCGTTAAAAGATTCAAACACCAGCAACCATTACTGTGTCATGGTTGGCAAGCCCAACACCACAACAGGAAACATTCCGAGCGGCGCCTTAACAAACGCCCCTTCATCATTCGTCACTTCAGTCAATACAGCCACAGCAGAATTCATCTCCATGACAGATCCCATTGCCTTGCCCTTCGTCGCTATGCTGGCGTCTGCCTCGGGAACCAACTGGTAGCGTGACACATCCATGGCTTTGATCAGCACACCAAAGTTGATGGACGGATCCGCCACAATTTCGATCTGCTCATGCATTGCCCAGTCCGGATCAGACTTAATGTCAAATAACATATTATAGAGAGCGAACCAATTGTGCCTGTCTACATCAAGCTCAGCTTCTGGATGTGCCAGACAAATCGTCGGGCCATCCGAAGCGCAGCCATCAATGGCAGGCATTGAGCTCACCCCCTTGACAAGGGTGAAACCCTGCTTCGAGATGAAAAGCTGCAAACGTTTGGGCGGCTCACCCGTATTCGGTGCAGCCCCTGCACTGCGCTGCGGCATCGTCACCTCAATGACGCTTATCGTCATAAAAACAACGCTCAGCAACAGCAACGGGATCATTACCAGAACCAGGTTCAGAACCGGGTTCAGGTTCACATTTTCAGCTTCGCTGATACTATTCCTCGCCATCTGTCAACTCCTTCATCTTTGACAATCAGCCCGCCCTCAAACACCCCGCGATACATCTTACTTCGTGCGAGCCGACAACATGTTGGCAAGCTTGGTTGAACAAAGCTCAATGTCCGCAATGATGCGCCTGGCCACTGCACTCAGAACAGCATGGAAGCACAATGCCGGAATGGCAATGAGCAACGCCAGCGCCGTCGTATTCATAGCGATGGCGATACCTTTCGACAACATCTCCTGCCGTTTATCCGGAGCAGCACTTTCCAGGGCGCCGAAGGCGCTGATAAGACCAACGATTGTTCCCAGAAGTCCCGCCAGCGTCACGATGTTTGCCAGAGAGTTCAGTGTCGGAAGGCCCTTGGTGATGTTGGGCATGATCTCAAGCGACGCTTCTTCCAGCGCATTCTGAATATCCACGTCCGATTTGTTGGCGCGCGTCAAACCAGCCTTGATGACCTGGGCAACCGCAGCACTGCCTGCCGCATTGCAATTCTTAATGGCCTGGTCGATGTTGTCAGCCATCACACTTCGCTGAACCGCCTGAAACAGCGTCTTGGCATTCGTGTTGTACTTAAAGAAAAGGAAGTAAATGCGCTCAACAACAACAGCAACGACAAATATCGAAATGAGCACAAGGAGCCACATCCAGATACCACCATTTTCCAACTTAAACGCTGTCTTAAACCCTTCCATCTCCAAATCCTCCGTTCTGAACGAACTAAACTGAACAGCCATTGGCAGCTTTCCGCCGCCAAAAATCTCTCGTACGAAAAACGCAAAAAATTTCGCCGAACCCGGCGCGAATGCTTCTATAGCACGACCCCCAAAGTCCGACAACGTTTTTCATCTGCCCAGCCCTTTTCGCACCTGTATGCTCCAAAGCGATGCGGCAGCATTGCAGGGGGTGTGGGGGCGGGCGACCACAGGCCGCTGCAGAACGAGTTCCCCCCGTGTAGGGGCGACCGCTACCGGCCGTCGAACAAAAGCAGGAAGTGCAAAGAGTTCCCCCCGTGTAGGGGCGACCGATGTTGGATTCTGCGTTGGCGAAATTATTGATGACGGGTTCCCCCCGTGTAGGGGCGACCGTATTCACATGCGCGATGTGTGGAAATATGTGCCACGGGTTCCCCCCGTGTAGGGGCGACCGTCCCCGGTCGCCCGCGCGACTGCGTCGCAGACGCAGACGCAGACGCAGACGCAGACGCAGACGCAGACGCAGACGCAGACGCAGACGCAGACGCAGCACCAGCCGGGCGTTGCGGGGCCGGCGACTGAGGCCCCGCAAAGGGGGTAGACGCGTATCGGCTGTAGGGGCGACC
>WQTY01000146.1 GCA_009786045.1 Pseudomonadota bacterium
CCCCCTTTCACAAAGGGGGTGGCGCCGTAGGCGACGGGGGGTTGTGGCCGATAGCAGCGTAGGGGGCGATGCCCCCCGCAAACCGCATATGGCAACGATGCACTTTGCCATTCTCTCACCCACACGCAATGCGCGCACCCCTCCGTCGGCTTTGCCGCCACCTCCCCTGAAGGGGAGGCACGCAGGGGGTGTGGGGAGCAATGCTCCCCACACAAAAGAATAAAATTAACGTCGGATATCGCGGATGAGTGCATTGTGCCGCGGCGCAGTGTCGCTGATTTTCAGTGCATCGTGCAGCATCCCGCTGGCGATTTTCGCCTTGATATCGTCGTTGTAATAGACTTCAAACAGGGGGGTGCCTACCTGGACGGGATCCCCGATCTTGCACAGGACTTCCAGTCCGACACTATGGTCGATGGGGGCCCCGGCCTGCTCGCGTCCTGCGCCAAGGACGCAGGCTGCTTTTCCGACCGCTTCGCAGTCGAACGAATCGACAAAACCCGCCTGAGCGGCACGAACGGTCATCCGATCTTTTGCGATGGGCAGCAGGCTGTAGTCGTCGACAACACGTGCGTCGCCTCCCTGCGCGGCGATGCATTGACGCATGTGTTCCAGGGCGCGCCCTGAGTCAATGGCGCTTTGCAGCTCGGCTCTTGCGTCATCCGGTGATATGCCTTTCGCTATCGACAGCATTTCTGTGCCGAGCGCATAACAGATTTCTTCGTAGTCGCCGGGTGCGTTGCCTTTCAGCATTTCGATGGCCTCGATGACTTCGTTGGCATTCCCTACGGCCACGCCCAGAGGCTGATCCATACTGGTAATACAGGCGCGGACATCACACGACATGGCTTTGCCGATGCTTATCATGGTATCGGCAAGATCCTGGGCCTTCTCCTGCGTTTTCATAAAGGCGCCGCTTCCCACCTTGACATCCAGAACGAGGCCATTCAGGCCCACCGAAAGCTTCTTGCTCATGATAGAGGCCGCAATGAGCGGGATGGAAGGCACGGTGCCGGTAACATCGCGCAGGGCATAGAAGATTTTGTCAGCCGGCACGAGCGTTCCCGTTTGCCCCGTGATGACGAAACCGGCCTTTAGTGTGGCCGCTTCGATCTCCTGGGCGCTGAGATCCACGCGATAACCGGGGATTGCCTCAAGTTTGTCGAGGGTGCCGCCGGTATGCCCCAAACCACGGCCCGATATCATCGGAATGACAGGGCCACATGCCGCCACCATGGGTGCAAGGCTGAGCGATACCTTATCCCCCACGCCGCCTGTTGAATGCTTGTCGACTTTGAATTTGTGTGACAGGCCCGACAACGCCAGCGTTTCGCCGCTGTTCAGCATGGCATCGGTATAAGCAACCAACTCGCCCCTGGTCATCCCCTGAAAGTAAACCGCCATCAGAAACGCCGCGATCTGATAATCGGGCACTTCTTTGCGCACAACAGATGCAACAAACTCACTGATTACCGCCGGCTCAATGGGCTTAGCGTCGCGTTTACATTCGATAAGATCGACAACTCGCATGGGGGTACTCCTTTCGTATGGGGGATAAGCACACCAGGGAGATGGTGGCACGATATCCTACGATAAATTCCCGATCATGCCAATGTGTGTTTGTTTATCACAGCCCAGATGCTTTGAAGGGGGCCGCGCCCCCTGCGCCGCTATCGGCTGTCGGGCGACCGTCCCGGTCGCCCCTACAGGCCGATACGCGTCTACCCCCAAGAGCGGGGCTCAATCGCCGCCCCGCAACGCCCGCTTCTCGGGGGAACCAGTTCCCCCGAACCCCCTGCGATGCTACCGCATCGCTTTGGGGTCAGGCAATCTTGCCTTTGGACTATTCGTTGCCCTTTGAAGTTTTGGGGATACAAATAAAAAAGCCGACATGGGTTACCCCACATCGGCTTTATCAGGGAACACAGCAGCGATTACATGCAATCTGTCCCAGCGGCGTTGCATGTTCCGGGGCACTCCCAATCATCTGTAACGAGGTAGTAGAGGCCACCGCCGAAACTCGTGCATGTGAACTCATATGTGTCGAAATACCAACCCAAACCATACCAGTCAACACATTCTGTCTTCGTACCGCCCGCGGACGTGCAGGGCTCATAGCAATCGCCCCAGCCGGTGTCGTCGATAACACAAGCCAGACTGTAAGCAGCACAATTCAATCTGACGATGGTGCCACTGCTGCCACAATACAGAAGCGCACCGTCAGTGCAACTCTCAACGAAGGTAGAGGCATTGCAGCTGTCACCGACAGTAATAGGCCTGCACCCTCCGCCAGCCGCGCATATTTCACCCTCTGCACATGCTGCCTGTGCAACCCATGCATTGCTCACGCACAACTCAGGAATGCCTGTATCGCCGCAGCGCTTTGCACCCTCCGTACAACCACTAACGCACGTCGCATCCAGTCCGTCGAATGAGCAGGTCAGGCTTCCACAGCCCTGCGATGTGGCGGTTGTGCCACTGCAATAGGTTCTGTTGTTGCCTTGACAAACACTATTGGCGATACGATCTTCGATGACGTACATTTGGCCATCGACCTCGTAACATGAATCAAACTCCAAATCTGGGCCAGAGCAGGCCCAGGAGTAGAGAATTGTCTGACCATCATACTTACAGGCGCCCCATGGATCCAACTCGGCACACCAGGCGATGCCGCCCTCAATCATCACGCATGCGTCACCATAAGCTGCGCAATTGTCTCTTCCTATCTTGCCTCCCCAGCAATAGTAAGCGCTGTTGCCAAGGCATTGCTCTGCAAACGTTGCTTCGTTGCACGGATCACCTACGACGGGGACAGTCAGGCACGTGCCTTTGTCGCATATTTGCCCGCTCGCACACTCTGCCTGTGCTACCCACACCTCATCCACGCACAGCTCAGGGGCGCCAAACACATTGCAGCGTTGCGAACCGTCCACGCAAGGGCCATCTATGCACATTGTTGCCCAGCCGTTCGAAATGCATCCCTCGTCGCAATCTTGAGTCTTCGGTGAAGTTCCATTACAAAAAAGGCGCAAAGACCCACTTGAGTCTTCTAAGCACAAGCTGTCGGTATAAGCGTCGATAAGGTACAGGTCCCCACCGCTGACTGCACAGCCAGCGTAGTTGACGAACCCTTCTTCCCAGTAGCACATGTAGTTGTCCCAGAAACCAAGAAATTCGTAATCGTAGTCGCAATCATCATAAGGTTCCTTGACGGCACACCATGCTTTTTTGTCACTATCAGCGATAATACAAGTGCCATCAGAGCCAAAGATATCTTCTATGCAATCCCAAACCACGATCTCGCCATCAAGGCAGTGGTGAGCGACTGCACCAACACATTTGTCGGCTGCGTCACATGTCTTCTCGCTGCTGACTGTCTGGCACTCACCCGTCTCACTCTCACATACCTGGCCCCAGCCGCATGCATCCTGTGCAACCCATCTGCCGCTCACGCACAGCTCAGGAATGCCGCCAGCGCCGCATTGCCCGGCATTATCAATACACTCGGCATCAATGCATTCGCCATCTTCGGAGCAAATGCCTTCGCATTGATCGTCCGAGGTGCACTTATCGTCACTGTCCTCAATGCAATTGCCATTGGCGCAAATCAAACCTTCCTCACATGCCGCCTGTGCTGCCCACGCACCGTCGACGCACAATTGTGGAATGCCTGCCGCACACTGCTTATCGCCGTCGTTGCAATCGTCATCGCCGTCCTCAATGCAGTTGCCCAGGAAGCAGCTGAAGTTCTCTGCACATGCATCCTGCGCTACCCACGATCCATCGACGCACAGCTGTGGAATACCTGCCGCGCATTGTTTCGCGTCATTGGTACAGTTGCTGCTGGCAGCAACACACTTGCCCTGTGCCGTGTCACAGACCTGACCTGCTTCACAGTCGATGTTCGTCAGCACGCCGTCGTCGCAGATCTGCTGGACAGTTCCGCTAAGACATACGCTGGCAAAAGTCTCATCGCACTTGAGTGAGTCATCTTTTTTCTTATCATCACAGGCCGCAGCTGTCATGGCCAACGCGGCAATCAGCGACAGTTTGAGAAGTTTATTCATTGCGCTACTCCAAAAAAAAACGGCCGAGGCATGGCTTAACCACCCCAGCCGGTATAGAAAAACAGCGATTCAGGCCACATCCAACTACAGTGCCTACATCACCCCACACACCGCTTGTGTTCCATTTAACAGATTATTCCCATGTGTCAAACTTTATTTTGAGTGAGAGCCCGAAGACTATTCGACTGTTGCTGGAGAATGTGCGTGCACAAGTGGACATTGTCTAGGGCAAATCGAAATGAAGTCGAATTTTCTGCCACATCATTCTCTCATTGGATGAATCTCAGCGTTGTGCGATGCATCATGGCCGGAAAAAACGGCACTCGAAATATGGAAAGACCTGTGCATTGAAAACAGTTTGGCAGGCATCCATGAAAAAGCCTCGCAGCCCTTGGGCTGCGAGGCTTTTTTTGCCAGGCGGGGCACCGAGAGGTGCCTCGCAATGGTTAAGTTTTTATTCCATCGTTACATGCACACTGCATCCCAACCGTCGAACGTGCAGGTGTTGCTGCCACAGCTTTGCGTGGCGATGGCGCTCGAACTGCTGCAATGCCTTCTGTTGTTGTTTTGGCAAACACTTGCAGCCACAAGATCTTCGACGAGGTACAACTTGCCATCAGACATGTAGCATACATCGTAAATAATCGCACGGTGTGATGAGTAAAGCTGGCAGGCATATTGATTCGAATAGAACATCACCTGGCCCTCAGAAGTACATGCACTGTCCGGGTAACCACAGTCAGCACTCACAGCCCCACCGCTCTTGCTCTCAAAACACTTTCCACTATTCGGTGTGCAGTTCCAAGCAGCTATCTTAGCGCTATTGTTGCAGTAGTAGGCTACGTTGCCGCTGCATTGCTCAGGGAACGTTGCCCCGCTGCACGGCTCACCAGCAACGGGAACGTCCACACAATTGCCGCTGGCGCATGTCTGAAGACCCGTACAGGCCGGTTTATTTACCCATATTTCGCTCACACACACCTGGGGAATACCTGTTAAGCTGCAACGCTGCGAACCGCTTTCACAGGCTGGTTCAAGACACATTGTTGCCCATCCGTCCTCAACACAATCCAGATCACAGTCTTCAACTGCAACATTATTCCCAGCGCAGAGAAGGCGGTATGGTCCGTCTGCATCTTCTAAGCACACACTGTGGGTATAAGCGTCAATAACGTAGTCGTTTCCACCGCTTGCAACGCAAGAGGCATGGTTGAGATATCCAGACTCCCAACGACATGAAGATGCCTGCGGATTGAACAAGCCAAGAAATTCGTAATCATAGTCACAATAATCAACTGGATTCTTGTTTGCGCACCATGCTTTTCCATCAGCGTCTGCTATGATGCATGTGGCGTTAGTAGCGCCAAAAGGTGAGCTGGTAGGACAATTCCACGTCCTCATGGTGCCGTTCAGACAGTGATAAGCAGTGGTGCCTTCACACCTGTCCGCTTCCTCGCATGTCTTCTCGCTGCTGATGGTTGCGCATTCGCCCTCAACGCATCTTGTGAGGCCTGCGCATGGCGTCTGCGCAACCCACGCGCCGTCCACGCATAAGTCAGGAATACCCATTTCACCACAACGCTGTGCCCCGTTTTCGCAAACACACGCGCCATCCACACATACCTGGCCGTCGTCCGCATCACATGCCGCCTGCTCAACCCACACATTGTCCGCGCACAGCTGGGGGATGCCCGTCAGGCTGCATTGCAGTGCCTCGTTGATGCACTCGACACACTTGTTGTCTGAGCAGACAAAGTCGCCCTCGCAATTCGCATTCGTGGTACATTCGGCGATGCAGAGTCCCTCAGCCGAACAGATGAGGTTGCCCTCGCAGTCAGCGTTTGACTCGCATTCAACTGCCTGGATGCAGATTCCCTCAGAACAGATGAGGTCGTCGTCGCAATCATCGCTTGTGGTGCACTCGACCACCTCAATGCAGATTCCCTCGGCGGTGCAGATGAGACCGTCGTCGCAATCATCGTTTGTGGT